>CAUZWH010000024.1:0-15137 GCA_963583675.1 Alphaproteobacteria bacterium | reverse complement strand
CGACGATTCAGTGGATGAAATTATCCGCGAAATTCTGCGTTTTGAGCCGGTATCACCCGCCTTATTCCGGTCGTGCACGATCGCCGACGAGATTGAGCCTGGTGAGTGGATAAAGGAGGGAACTATCGTCGGCATGCTTCTGCAAGTGGCCGGGTTCGAACCACAACCAAGGCAAAAATCACCTCTTGAATTTGACCCCAAGCGTCCGAAGGAGAGCTATCTACAATTCGGTGGGGGGGGGGCACATTTTGCGGTGGGGCGGAACTGGCGGAGGTCCAGTTACGCAAAATTCTGAAGCGAGTTGTTCAACTCCCCAATCTGCGTCGGGCGTCCGGCCCTAGCGGAGAAAAACGAGAGTTCCTGAAACTCGCGGATTCGTTGTGCATCCGCTTCGATCCGTATTAGTAAATCGCCGATCCAGCGAACGCTTCGTCGAGCAACCCTACATAGTCCTCGGCGATTGGCGGTCGTGGATTGGTTTCGGTGCACGGGTCGGCAAGCGCAAGTGACACCATCGGTGGAAGCTGTGACGCGGGGACACCCATTGCTTCGAGATTAGCGGGTATGCCCAGACGTTGGTTGAGTTCGGCGATGTAATCGGCGGGATGCTGTTTAGCATCGATGCCTAGTGCGGCGCGTAGGCCCTGGTATTTATCCCCACAATGGTCGGTGTTGAAGCGCAGAACGGCGGGTAGGAATACGGCGTTCAGGGTCCCATGGTGCAGGACAGGGTCTGCTAGGCCGCCGAGGGCATGAGATAAGGCGTGGACTGCGCCCAACCCCTTTTGGAAGCCAAGGCCGCCTTGCAGGGCTGCCATCATCATTTGCCAACGCGCCTCGCGGTCGTTGCCGTCGGCGGTTGCGCGCTCGATAAAGCGAACGGCGCGCGATAAACCATCGAGCGCAATCGCATCCGCCGGCGGATTGATCTCCGGGGAGAGATAAGTCTCGATGCAATGGGCGATCGCATCCATACCGGTCGCAGCAGTTAGGGCGGGCGGCAGGCCGCGCGTTAGTTCAGGGTCGCAGATCGCGCATTTCGCGAGCATATGCGGGCTTATCATTGCGAGCTTGCGGCCGTCCTTGGCGACGATCAGCGCCGCTCGGCCTACCTCACTTCCAGTCCCTGCGGTCGTCGGGATCGAGAAGACCGGCGCGGTCTGCGCGGAAATAGGTTTGGGGTTTGGCGCTGCTACGGAGAAATCGAGAATGGTACCTGCGTGGGTAGCAAGAACCGCTGTTGCTTTGGCTAAATCGAGCGGCGATCCACCACCGACTGCAACGATGCCATCACGACCGGTGTTGCGGAATTGGTCGGCTGCTTCAGCGACCGCTGACTCGGTTGGGTTGGCCGGTGTTTTCTCATACCTCTCAACATCGATCGGTTTGGGAAGCTGATCGACAGCGGCCTGGGCAAGGCCGCACTTAGCGACGCCAGGATCGGTGACCAGGAGGATCTTCTTTAGCTCGAGCCGGGCCACCTCCTCGGCAAGTGAGGCAACGGCGCCGTCATCGAATATGATCTTCGTGAGATAATGGATTATCGCCATTCGGTGTCTGCGCTCCTAAACGATAACCCGCATCCGGGACGATGATGACACACCATAATAAAGCCGCTGCAAACAACTTCGTGGGTATGCGCGCGCGCTATCGGATTGCTCATTAATGCTATGGCCGAGTCCGTCCGCCTCGCGATCAATCAAACGACCAATCGCCTGAAGTGGGGCCTGCGTGAGGCGATTGAAGGATATGCCCGTGCCGATATCCGCGGTATCGGCGTGTGGCGCGACAAACTCGAACAATGCGGTGTTTCGGAAGCGTGCAAAATGCTCGGCGACCATGGAATGACGGTCACCAGCCTGCATCGCGGCGGCGCGTTTCCTGCCTCGGATGAGCGTCGCCGGCGTGTTGCGATTGAGCATAGCCGTCGTGCCATCGACCTGGCCGCTGAGGTTGGTGCGCGTTGCCTGGTGCTATTCGTCGGCGGTTTAGCGGATGGCTCCAAGGATATAGCCGGTGCGCGTGAACAAGTGCGTGATGGGATCGGTGAATTGTTGCCGTATGCCAGGGCGGCGTCGGTTCCCTTGGCGATCGAACCGCAACATCCGATGTTTGCTGCGGATCGCGCCTGCGTGAACACGCTCGAGCAGGCGAACGATTTGTGCGACCAATTCGGCGCGGGTCTGGGAGTCGTCGACGTCTATCACGTGTGGTGGGACCGCAATCTTGAAGCCCAGATCGATCGCGCTGGGGGTGAGCGAATCCGGGTTTTCCAAGTATCCGATTGGCTTGTACCGACCAGGCATCTCATGCTGGACCGCGGGATGATGGGCGACGGTATTATCGACCTGTCGCAGATCCGAAGGTGGATCGAGGCTTCGAGCTATACAGGCTTCACTGAAGTTGAAATCCTATCGGCGCAAAATGGTGGCCGCGGGATCAAGACGATGTGGTTCGTACCTGCGTCGAGCGCTACCGGGATTGTTGTTGACGGTACTCAGTCGGAGAGACGGCGGGGTGTTTGGGCTAGCGATTCGTCGCAAGCTCGCGCGCCTCGCTTTGGCCAGTCGGTCAGTGCGGTCGGAGATCCCGAGTTGTTGAAATAATTGCGCAGCGTGATCTAACGCGATTGCCGCGGTTTCTGCATCCCCGGCCCGGCCCAAGTGCGTGCCGCGCGTGCAACTAACATGCGCCAAAAGAGGCAGCATCCGACGTTCCTCGGCGAGGTGAGTGGCCTGGCTCAAATCGGCTTCGACCCGCTGGGGGTCGCCACCGAGGGCAAAACTGATTTCGGCATGGAGACGTAGCGCGTGTGCGCGGTGGGCGTGCTCGGCATTGGCATTAGCGAGTGCGAGCGCCTGCTCGCAAACGTCGAGGGCGCGATCGAGCTCATCGATCCCGGTGCAAGCCTCGCTCAGCGCGTAGAGTAGATAGAACCACGTATACTTCCCGCCGAGGCGGGAGGTCTCGCGATCCAGTGCATCCTCGACCACGGGGATGGCTTCGTCGAAGCGGCCTGCTGCGGAATACGACATGCCGAGTCGTGCGGCGACAAAGGCGTGCATGGTGTGCACCTCCTCATCGACGCAGACGCGGAAAACTTCCTGAAAGGTCTCGATCGCCTCGCTGGCATTGCCGCGGACGAGATTGAGAACGCCGCGACCGGTATATCCGAGCACCTGCGAATAGGGGTGTAGGTGTTTGTCGGAGATGGCACAGTTGCGCTCGGTCTCAATTTCCGCTGCGATCGAACTCGCCGGTTTCGGTGAGCGCGTAAGATAGGAACGAACGGACGAATACTGCCGGGTAACCGGGCCAGCCGAGGCGCTGTGATTCGAGGCTTCCGGCAAGATCATCTGAGAGTAGTTGCCAAATTTCGATCGCTTTTTGGAAGTCGCCAAAGCCGTGGTGTAGCAAGCCCAGATTGAAACGCGTGGCAATGAGTAGCGGAAAATCGTCGACCGATTTGGTGACATCCAGAGCTCGTTGACAGGCGCGAAGGCCTTTGTCGTAATCTCCGGCGAGCCACAGCGCGTTCGCAAGATTGGTGTTGACCCGACCGAGACGGCGGTTATCCGTGATCAAACTGGCCAGCCTATCGGCTTCGGCGAGGGTATCGACCAGCCGGTCAAGGTCGCCCCGCATTAGCAGTGCCCCTATTACTATGAGCCGGAGGTCGATTCCCGCCTCTGATCGCCTGCGTTGAATCGGGCAGATGTTCGAGGCTCACGAGGCCGCGATCGAACATCAGGATTGCTTCACGATTGGTGGCCCGACCGATCGCGCGCGAGCAGGCGCGGGTGAGGTGCTGCACGGCAAGCTCCCACAATTCCCCGCGAAATGCGTGATCCGCGAGGCGGTCGATCTGCTCATCGTAACGCCCCTCGAAGAGGTCTTCTATTGCCGCAACCACATTTGCGTGCGCTCCCGGCGTTGAGACTTAAGCAAGTTTCGATAGGTGACGTCTTGCGTGACCCAATGTTTGAAGGTGTATTCGCCGCTGGTGCCAGGTCGCGTGCGGTAAATAATCTCAGCCGCTTCAGCATCTTGAAGGGCGGCTTCGAAGACCTCGCCTGCGGGCTCGGCGACCCGTCGCAGCAGGTCCAGCGGAATATCTTTGCCGATCACGGCGGCCGCCTGCAGCAAGCGCCGCATTTGCGGGTTTAGTCGGTCAAGGCGCGCAGCAATAACCGCTTCGATGTTCGGTGGAATATCAATCTCAGCTTCGGGCTCGGTCAGATAGTGCGCACCTGACGCGCCGCCCACGACACCAGATTCGACCAGCGACCTAATAATCTCCTCAATGAAAAACGGGTTCCCATGCGTGCGATCCATGAGAAGACGGCGCAATTGTCCGAGGCTGCTGTCCTTACCCAACCACGCATTCATAAGGGCACTGGCATTGTCGCCGCGCAGCGGCTCGATTCGGCAGATCCGAACATTGGCGCGATTGCCGGCCTCGAAGGTCATCTCAGGCCGATAGGTGAGTATGATGAGAACTCATTGATCCGCGATGCTCGACGCCAGGGCATTTACGAACGCGATCGACTCCTCGTCCATCCAATGGAGATCTTCGAAGATCAGGATCAGTGGAGCCTGATTTGCGAGCCGGGCAAACAGGCGATTGAGCGCATCGAATACGCGGTGGCGCCGTTGCTGAGGTAATAGCTCATGCCACCCCGGGTCCTTAACCGGAATATCCAATAGCGCGAACATTGCATCCAAATCATCTCCGTCGAGCTCTGCCTCCGCGACGCCGTCACGGATCTTGATATTGATCTGATCAATATCGTCGTCCGCTTCGATGCCGAATTGAGATTTGGCAAGTCCGATGAGGCCGAGATACGCGGCACCGCGACGGTAGGAAATGCCTCCGGTATCGAGGATCTGGCAGTTCGCAACGTCGCTGGAGCGGGCGAATTCGAGGCACATTCGCGATTTACCGACGCCCGGTTCGCCAACGATTCCGATTGCCTGGCCGTGTCCCTCCAGCGAGCGTTGGGAGGCCAAGCGCAGCATCTCATATTCCTGTTCGCGACCGACAAAGCGCATCAGATTTTGAGCGGCCAACCCCCGCAATCTCGTTTGGTCGGCTGCGGGACCGACCAGCTCGAAAATTTCGATCGGACTGCTTAATCCCCTGATCTGTTGCAAGCCAAGCGATTGCACAACCATGTGACCCTGAGCCAAGGCGTAGGTTTCTCGCGTGAGCCTGATGCTGTTGGGCACCGCGAGCTGCTCGAATCGCGATGCCAAATGGACCGACGGCCCAACTGCGTCATAGTCCATCGAAAGATCGTTGCGAATTGCTCGGGCCACGACCTCGCCCGTCGTCAAACCGATCCGGACCCTGTGTTCCGGATCGCCACGCTCCCAAGCTTGTTATGATGCTGCCATCAGGGCGTTGCGAACGTCGAGCGCGGCGTGGCAAGCCCGAACCGCGTGATCTTCATGCGCGATCGGCGCACCGAACAGGGCCATGATCCCGTCGCCTTGGACTCGCGCAACTGTACCTTCGAACTTGTGTATCGCCGCCGCCATGGCGCGCACGGTGGGGTCGATCAGACCGCCAGCGGCTTCGGGATCCATTCTCTCAATCGCGCTCGTGGTACCAGTAAGATCGGCAAATAGTATCGTCACGATCTTGCGTTCGCCGCGAAGCTGAGCAAATGAGCTAAGCAGTCGATCAGCTAAATGGGCTGGTGTGAGAGTTGATGGCGTGACTCGTGCGGCTTCTTGGGCACCTTCATCACTGGGTGAAGAAGACAGTTGCAATCCGCAGGTGGCGCAGAATAGGTGAGATACCAGGTTGAGGGCACCGCACCCCGCACAAGCGAGTTGGAGGCGCAGCCCACACCCGGTGCAGAAGAGGTGGGACTCTGCGTTTTCGGTCGTGCAACCCGGACAGGCGAGCATTAGGGGTTCGCGTTGGGCGGGGTTCAGTAGTCACAAACCAACGTCCTGGCACCTCATAGGGGATTGCCGAGAACCAAGTCGAGACGTAGAGCAATAGCGCATCACCCTCCTGCTTGTGGAAGCGCCACTTTCATTTCAACGCCGCCGTAACCGTGCACTTTATCGTGCGCCCTAACAGTGACAGCAGCAATGCCGGCAGGGACTCTAACGCCGGATAACGAGCGCGTGAAAGGTTGTTCGTTGACGTGGGGATGAAGGAGCACGCGGGTGCGAAGGATCGTGTTGTTGGGGGCTACGACCTCCCATTTGTCGGCGTAATGCTCCCAGCCCGTATCGGCATGGCGTAACGTCACATGGAACGTGTAAGTGCCGCTCGAGGCGCGAACAATGCCACCTTTCTCGACGTCGACGTCGACTTCGCCGCTCACCGCGACACCACCGATAGCGGTCACAGCAGCGACGACGCTCAGGGCTAGCATTTTTATCATCATAAACCCTTCGATTGGGTTCGAGCGGGATGTTCGCGGCTGGTCCGGCCACCATAAATCAGAACTTTTTGCTTGCCTTATCCAAGTGCGGCCCGTATTTGTCCGCCCGCAGGGGCACACGCGCAACCCTAGGAGGCAGTTCTGGTTCAGGTATTCGTCCGTGACAATAACGTTGATCAGGCGCTTCGTGCGCTCAAGAAAAAAATGCAGCGTGAAGGGGTCTTCCGAGAGATGAAGCGGCGCAGGGCCTATGAAAAGCCCTCTGAAAAACGTGCCAGGGAAAAGACCGAAGCGATCCGTCGCGCCCACAAGCTGGCCCGCAAGCGGGCTCAGCGGGAAGGCATGAGCTGAACAAGCCGACCAGGACCAGGCCCCTCGCTCGCGATCGCGAGCCTTCCAATATCGACATAGAGAACTTGTCGCGGAAAATTAGCCGCGTCTAGGCGCCGCTCCGCTGGGCCATTATTCGCTTTTGGGTGCCTGTCGTTGAACGCGGACTATTTTGGCGTCTTTGCTGAGTGCTTGAACGATGTTTGCCACAATCGCCCGGCTTTCGTCACGCAGAAGTTGCGGGGCGCTTTCCTCGAATGACGGTGGTTGCGCGGCACGACGGTCTTCGACCTTGATTACGTGCCAGCCAAATTTCGTCTGAATCGGCTTTTGACTGACTGCGCCGGGTTCTAAAGCGAAGGCGACTTCCGCGAACTCCGGGACCATTTGTTCGCGCCCAAAATATCCGAGATCGCCGCCGCTCTTGGCGGATGGGCCTTTAGAATGACGTTGCGCTAACGTTGCAAAATCCTCTCCCGATCCAAGTTTCTCAATAAGGTCCTGCGCGGTCTCACGTTTCTCGACGAGAATATGACGCGCATGAACTTCTTCTTGGGGCGGGGCCAACCGCAGCATCCGCTCATAAGAGGCGCGCAAGTGTTCCTCGGTTAGAACCGCGGCTATTTCGCGGCTGATGTATAATTCCTGGAGCAAACCATCAAGAAAGAATGAGAGCCGCCGACGCACCTCGCGTGTTTCGTTCATTCCCTCGGCGCGCGCCGCCTGGACGATCATTTTTCGGTTGATGAGGTTTGTCATTAGGTCGTCGAAAATCTTGTCGAGTGGGACATTTTGATATTGCGCGGGCAACGTCGCGTGGAAAGTCACCACCTCAGACCGACGAATGTGCTCCCCATTGACCGTCACGACCACCGGATCATCGCTCGAATTGTTCTGCGCAAATGCTGCAAAACTGAGGCTGCAGGCAGTCACTACCAACACCAACGAAACCAAGAAACGCATTGGAATTCCTTTCGCGCGAACATTGCGGGCGCATCGTGCGCACCCTATCAGCTAGCCAATTCGCGAACCAAGATCGATTGTTGCATCGGCCCCGCTTTTATCCCTTCCCAGTTGGGCGAGTGCAACTGGTTCTACGATCTTCGCCTATCAAAAGCTGGTGACGCTGGGGGTGGCGGGGCTCTGGTAATTCGGGCCGCGTTACCGAGCGGATTTTCTTCGCCACGCTGGTAGAGCTGGCAGCGCAGGCAGCGCGACACCAACCACGACGAACGCGGTCGCCATCAGATCGAAGGTGCTCACGGTCTCACCCAGGGTAATGGCCGCAAATGGAACGCCGAGCGGTGCAACCAGTGTGTAATACAGACTGATCCGGCCAACTGGGATAAAGCGTAGTGCATAGTTATAGACATGGAAGGTTAGCGCGCTAACGAAGATCGCCATATAGACGAGCACCAACCAGGCATCAATCTGGCCCGCCGTTGTCATCCAAACCGCGATTTCGTCGCCGGCCTGCAACAGCGGAACGAAAACGAACCCACAGGCGGCGGCTCCGGTCATTTGCCACGACGTGACAACGAGCGGCTTGCCATGAAGTGTCGCAAGCCGGCGCAGGCGTAACTGCACGGTGACGATAAACACCATGGCTGTCACAACGATGGCATCACCGAGAAGAGAGTTGTCACCGCTGCCGGCGTCGTCCCACACGAGCAGTGCCGTTCCCGCCATGGCGACGATGGATCCGATTACAACGAGCAACGAAATCGGTTCCTTGAGAAAAACCCTGCCCATCAAGGTTGAAACCAGCGGAAAGATCGAGAACAGCACCGTCGCGCTGATCGCCGACGTCATCGTGAGGCCCCAAAAAGTGAGGAGACCAGCCACACCTGGTTCGAAAAAGCCGCCAATGAACGCCGGTACGCCGATTGCCCTGGCATGTAGTGCTTCGCGCTTCCAGGCGACCACCAGCCACAACACTCCGGCAGCAATAAGGAAGCGCCAGGCGATGGTCTCGGCCAGTGGGATCAGGGTGACAGCAGTCTTTCCTGCGACATAGATCGTCGACCACAACACGATGGCGATCACCATCGATAGGTGAGGCAACATCGGAATCCGCGGCTCGGGGTTCACAGTAACTATCGAGGCATACGCCTGCGGCCGCTGCGTCCCGGCCAAAGACTGACTAGCCAGGGCTGCGAAGCGAGGGAAGGCAGAGCAACGCCGACTATCACGAGAGCGATCGCAACTCCGTCCTGGAGGTTCACCGTTTCGCCCAGGAAAATTGCAGCAAGCGGCACACCAAGGGGCGCAATCAGAACCAAATATAGGCTAATGCGCCCCACCCCAATATGGCCCAAGGCGAAATTGTAGATGAAGAAGGCGAGCGCGCTGACCAAAACACCCAAGTAAACCATGATCAGCCAACCGGTGGTGTCGATGCGTGTGTATGCCTCGAACGCGCCTGCGTCATTGTTGAAAAAGGCCAAACCGCCAACGACGACAAAGCCACAGAACCCGGCACCAGTGAGTTGGAATGACGTGACTGCCATTGGTTGACCGTGGGTTTGCGCTACCCGTCTGAGAACCAGGATCGCTACACATGCGAGTAGCATCCCGAGGAACACGATGGCGTCGCCAAACAAGCTGGCGTCACCATTCTCGGGCGTGCCCGCGACGAGCAGTACCGTTCCAACGACTGCAATCACTGCACCGCCCAAAACCGGCCTGGTGATTGCCTCACCCAGGAAAACGCGGCCGAGTAACGACGTCACGAGCGGCATGAGGGCAAAAAGCACGACGCCATGAACCGCTGTTGTGTGGAGCAAGCCCCAATACACAATGATCGTTATGAGACCCGGTTCGAAGAAGCCGGTTACAAAAGCGCGAATGCCTATCGCACGTGCATTGAATACTCTGCGCGTGAGTAGCGCGACGGCTAAGATCACGAGAGCGCCAATCCAAAACCTTAGGAGTGTGAGTTGTGGCGGCGATATCACCTCCATCATTGCCTTGCTGGCGATGAACGAAGACGCCCAAAGCGTTGCGGCAATCGTCATGGCGATATGGGGCATCATTGTGCTGCGGCCGTGCGTCTATCTGGATGCTCGATGTGCACGGGCTTGCTGAAAGATCCTTGCCCCCATAGGCGTTGCGACGCCAGCCATAACCAAACCTATTGCAAACAAATCGGTGATCGAGATGGCTTCATCGAGCAGGTAATAGGAAAAGGGAACGCCCAGGGGCGCCATCAGCACGTAGTAGAGGCTGGTGTGGCCTGCCGAGATGTACCGTAGTCCATAATTGTTCAATGCAAATGTGCCGGCGCTAACGAATACCGCCAAGTAGAGAATCAAGAGCCACACCTCTGCCGATGGAACTTCCATCAATCCACGCGTATCGAGCCAACTCTCGAAGAATACGAGCACGAAAAGGCATATCGATCCGGCACCGAGAAGCTGCCACAACGTGACCGACATCGCGTTGCCATGATCCCTGGCAATCCGCCGCAAAAAAGTCTGGCCAAAGCCAACCGTAATAAGGTTGAGAAAACACAGAAAGTCTCCAAACAGCGATGAAGATCCCGCCACCAAATCGTCTGAAACCAAAAATAACGTACCCGTTAGCGCGATCACCGACCCGATAAGGACATTTCTTGATGGCTTCTCGGAGATTAGCCACCACGCGCATAGAGACGTAACCAATGGCATCCACGAGAAGATAACCACCGCATTTATGGACGTCGTGTGGAGCATGCCCCAATAAGCGAGAAGAGTTGCAGCCCCCGGCGCCAGCATGCCTGAAAAAAACGCTTGCCGATTGATCTTCGCTGGCCCATTCCGCTGACGCGTTAGCCGAATAACAGCGAACAGGATCAACGCGCCCAGGCCGAAGCGCATGACCAGAAGTTGCGATGCGGTCATCGCAAGAATGGCCATCTTTCCTGTGGCAAATGAAGACGCCCAGAACACGGTCGCCAATAGGATTGCCATGTGAGGTAGTGCGGTCATCGAGGTAAGAAAAACTTGAGGCGCTGGACAAAATTAGTTCGGGTGGATCGGAGCGGGTTTGTTTGATTCCGCCTTGCTTGTCGACGGCGCTATCAAGCGTGTTGCCATGACAGGCAAAGCCACACCGAACGTCACCAGGGCAATCGCAGCGACATCAATCCAAGTAACCACTTCGCCGATCACGAGAGCTGAGATCGGCACGCTCATGGGCGCCATCAGGACGACATAGAGGGAGACGTGACCCGCGGTGAGGTGACGTAGCGCGAAGTTGTTGAGAGCAAACGCTGCCGCACCAACGAATATGGCGAGGTAGGCAATCAGCAGCCATGCATCGATGCCGGGAACCGCCATCCAGCCGCGCTCATCGAACCAGCTTTCGAAGAACACCATGATTAGCGTCATGCAGACGGCGCCGCCTGTGAGTTGCCAGGCCGTGATCGCTAACGTATTCCCGAATTTTAGGCCGATCCGGCGCAAACGGATTTGCGCAAAACAAGCAATCACCAGGCTGGCCACGCAGAGCAGATCCCCCCAGATCGAACTGGAACCGCTAGCTCGGTCGTCCGATACGAGGATAAGGACCCCACATAGAGCAAACGCGGAACCAATCAACACCCAGCGTGAAATGCTTTCCTTCAATAGGCGCCAAGCGAGGATCGACGAAACCAACGGCATCCAAGACGTAATGACGGCCGCATTTACGGCCGTGGTGAGGATAAGCCCCCAATAGACGAAAATAGTCGCCAGTCCCGAACCAAGGAAGCCGATCCAGAAGGCCTCACGGGCGATCTGCAAGTTTGGAAGCGATCGGCGTACTAGCGCGACGGCAAGCCACAGGAGCGCGGCTGCGATCGCGAATCGTAGCATCAGAATTTCAGAGGCGGGCATGGTCGCGACCGCCAAACGACCGGCCGCGAACGAAGATGCCCACATTAATGTGGCACCGAGGATGGCGAGGTGAGGTAGGGCGACGGTCATATATAAGTTGCGCGCAAACGCAGAGCCAACGCGGTGACGCTGCCCCGACGCGGATTTGCCGAACTCGAGTTTGATAGGGAAGCGATTTTGACGATAGCTCAACTGTGTTGTGAGAAACAGCGCCACATCGGTGCTTTCGTTGCGAGGCTGCCGACGATTGGTTACAACCACCCAACTTTTCGCCGTCAGAGTGGCCCATGGCTTCCAATCAGTTTGTTTTTGTAATGCGCGGCCTAGGTAAGGTTTTTCCTGGTGGGCGCGAAATCTTGAAGGGTCTTTCACTATCCTTCCTGCCCGGTGCAAAAATTGGCGTTCTGGGCGTCAACGGATCCGGCAAATCGACGCTGCTGCGGATTATGGCGGGCGTGGACACCGAGTTTGTCGGTGATGCGGAGCCCTCCCCCGGATTACGGATCGGCTATCTTCCGCAAGAACCGGTTGTCGATGCCGACAAAAGCGTTCTTGAAATCGTCATGGAAGGGGTCGCCGAAACGAAGTCTCTGCTCGATCGTTTCGAAGCTGTGAGCGCTAGATTTGCCGAGCCGCTCGACGAAAACGAAATGAATGCGCTAATCGATGAGCAGGCGGGCATCCAAGAGCAGATAGAGGCTGCTGATGCGTGGGATCTTGACCGAACTGTCGACATGGCGATGGACGCGCTTCGCTGTCCTCCGGGCGAGGCCAAGGTCGCTAACCTGTCGGGGGGCGAGCGACGGCGCGTTGCGCTATGCCGTCTCCTCCTGCAACGCCCCGACATGTTGATTCTCGATGAGCCGACGAATCATTTGGATGCCGAATCGGTAGCTTGGCTGGAGCGGTTTCTCGACGAATATCCCGGGACGGTGGTTGCGGTTACCCATGATCGCTACTTCCTCGACAATGTCGCGGGGTGGATACTCGAGGTCGATCGCGGGCGCGGCATCCCGTATGAGTGCAACTATTCTGGATGGCTCGTGCAAAAACAGAAACGATTGCAGCAGGAGGGCAAGCAGGAAGCCGCGCGACAACGTGTGCTCGCAAGCGAACTAGAGTGGGTGCAAGCGTCGCCACGGGCGCGGCAAGCCAAGAGCAAGGCGCGCATTTCCTCGTACGAGTCGTTACTCGCGCAAGACCAGGAACGATATGTCGCGACCGGCCAGATCGTCGTCCCAGCTGGGCCAAGGCTCGGCGACACCGTATTCGAAGCGATCGAACTGAGCCGAGGTTACGACGACCGACTGCTGATCGAGGATTTGAACTTCAAGCTGCCAAGAGGTGCCATTGTCGGAATAGTCGGTGCCAATGGCGCCGGCAAGACGACGCTGTTTCGAATGTTGACTGGTGCGGAAAATCCGGATTCCGGCGAGCTCAAAGTCGGCGAGACCGTCGTTCTCGGCCACGTCGATCAAACGCGTGATGCGTTAAACGACGACAAAACCGTATGGGAAGAGATTTCCGAAGGCCTGGACGAAATAGAGCTCGGGGTTAACAAGGTGCAAAGCCGGGCCTACGTGGGCTCCTTCAATTTTCGTGGACCGGATCAACAAAAAAAGGTCGGTCAACTTTCGGGCGGTGAGCGTAACCGGGTCCACTTGGCCAAAATGCTGAAGTCTGGCGCCAATGTCTTGCTACTAGACGAGCCGACTAACGATCTCGATGTCGAGACCCTTCGGGCGTTGGAGGAGGCGTTGCTCAAGTTTGCGGGTTGCGTTCTGGTGATATCGCACGATCGCTGGTTCCTTGATCGAATCGCGACGCATATTCTCGCCTTCGAAGGTGATAGCCATGTGGAGTGGTTTGAGGGTAATTACGCCGACTACGCGGCTGACCGTCATCGCCGGATCGGCGCCGTTGCCGACCAACCACATCGTCTGAAGTACCGACCGGTGCTACGGAACTAGCGTCGAAAAATTGACCGCCGCAGGTTGAGCCCGCGCCGTCGCTACCGGCGTTCGGTTCTCTTTCGCAGTTCCGTCAGCAGGCCGGCGACTTGTCCGCCCGACCGCTGGATAACCGATGCGAATTCCGATCGTTGCGTGATCACCATACTGACGCCTTCTACGACGACGTCGATGATCTTGTAATTGCCTGCTATTGCGCGCACACGCCACTCGACTCGGGCCGCCGGTCCCTCGCGCGGCACTATCTCGGTGCCAACCAATTTATCGCCATTGCCGTCGTCGCGGGTTGCGCCAACAGTTAGCGTCTCGCCTTGGTATCGTCCCAACCGGGCCGCATAGCTGGCAACGATGTAGTCCTCGAACAATTGCTCGAATTCTCCGCGCTCCGCTGGCGTCGCGCGACGCCAGTGGCGGCCGAGAACAAAGCGGCCGATTGTACGGAGATCAAATCCGTTGACCAACAACCGACGAAACTCTGCGACTCGATCCTCCTCACTGAGGACCGGATCGCTCAGCATGCCGATAACCTCGCTGCCAAGCGTTTCTATGAAGACATTCGCTTTGTTGGTATCGGCGTGGGCGACAGGCGGCAACGACCACCACAAAAAAGCGCCGATGGCAATTAACCCCGCAAGGCTCCGTCGCACCATGCTTCTGCTCGGTTTCTAATCAGACTCTATTCGGTATCGACTGCCGCTGTTTCCTCGTCGCTGTAGTCGCTCGAGATCTGCGGTACCGGGATCAGCGGCCCAGGGGCACCATCGCGGATATCGTCGCTTCGGCTCTGGCGGTACGCGCTGCGAACCGTGGCATAGAGGTCGATAGATGTTCGTTCGATCTCGTCAATTTGATCGAAATTTCGGGAGCGGAAATCAATCGCTTTCAAAGCAACCCGGGTCGGTGGTATCCACTCCCACCGTTCGCTGTTGTCAGCGATATATGAAATTGGATCCAGGAAATAGTCGACCACTCGTCCCAGAGCGTCGCGTGGCGGCGCCGGCCCGATTAGAGGTAGTACTAGGTAGGGACCAGAAGAAACGCCCCAATATCCGAGCGTCTGGCCAAAATCCTCAGAATGGCGTTCGAGACCGAAATTTGTAGCAATGTCAAATATGCCGCCAATGCCGACGGTCGAATTGGTTATGAAACGACCTGCCGTGGTTCCCGCGCGCCGGAATTTTCCCTGAAAAATATCGTTTGCCAAGATCACTGGTGAGTCGAGGTTGCGCAGGAAATTGGTGACACCTTGGCGCGGGGTTTCGGGAATGAAGCGATAGATCAACGTTACTGGCCGCAAAATCAGTTTATCAAGAAGCTGATTGAGGCTGAATATCCAACGATTGAAGGGTTCTATTGGATCGTTGGCTTCACGATAGGCTTCCAGCGCTTCCGTATCTTCGGGGGGTGTGGCGCACGCGCCCAACGCCAACACGGCGACGATTGTCGCCGCCGATAGGGTTCGCTGAAATCCTGTGGTCAAGTCTCCCATGCGCCTTGCCAACCTGAAGTTACTCTTACCCGCGTGATCAGTTCGCAACGCTATATCGAGAAAATATTACTTTGAAAGTCAAAGTTTT
>CAUZWH010000023.1:0-15230 GCA_963583675.1 Alphaproteobacteria bacterium | reverse complement strand
TGAATGGGGTATCAAACGCGAGTGCCAAGGTTGTGGTGCTCATTTCTACGATCTCAAACGCAGCCCGATCGTTTGTCCGAAATGCGATGCGCCGTTTGTGATTGAGGTGACGAAGCCGAAACCTCAGGCCGAAAAGAAAGTTGAGCCAAAGAAAGAGGCTCCATCGCCCACGGCTGAGGCAAAGAAAAATTCCGAAGACAACGACACCACTGATCTCGTGGCTGATGACGATGCCGAAGACGAGAGCTTCGTTGCGGGTGCTTCCGAGCTCGAGGGCGGCGACGACGTCGGGCTCGTTATCCCACCCGATGCGAAGGACGGCGAGGGCGATCGCTAGGATTTATTGAGATTGGGACGCTGGCGCGCACGAGCAAACGCGCCGCCACCCATCCCATTGGGGCCGTAGCTCAGTTGGGAGAGCGCTTGAATGGCATTCAAGAGGTCGGGGGTTCGATTCCCCCTGGCTCCACCAGTTAAAACAAGGGGTTAGGCCGAATGGCTTAGCCCCTTGTCTTTCATCGTCATCCGCTAGTTGGACTTTGCAGAATCCGCGTACTCGTAGGCATAAAACGCCGGCTGGACAGACCGACCTGGTTAGGACTGGTCCAGCGTGCAGTGTTCTCTTGCGAACAGCCGGTTTAGGTATCCTTGGAGATTTGCAAATCCATCGAGATAACCAAACTTTCGTCCGCCGTTGAGGGTGTAGCCGGCAAGGATGTCAGCGACTGTGAAGCGGTCCTCGACGAGATAGTCCGCAGCACCCAGCGCGCTGTCCATCGCGGCCGCACCACGCTTGAACATTCCTTCGTTCTGCTCGAGACAGGCCGTATTGCGCATCTCTTCCGGCAGAATGAAGGTGTTGAGTTGATTGGGCCAGAGCCACGCCTCCATCTCGGTCAGCGCAAATGAGACCCATTGGTCATGCACGGTTCGACCCCGGGTGCCGGGCCTTGCCACCAGGTTTTTTTCCGGTACCAGGTCGGCGATCGCGGTCGAGATCGCCGCTGACTCGAACAACGGCTTGCCGTCTATTTCGGCCGCCGGGAGTTTTCCAAGCGGGTGGATCTTCTTGACCTCGTCACTGCCAATTCTTTGCGGGCCGTTATTGACCGACTTGTAGTCGAGCCCGGCTTCTAGCAAGGTCCAACGGCACCTGGCGGAGCGGGTAGGCTCAAATTCAAACAGCTTTATCTTGGTCATCGTTTTCATTGCCTCCTCTGGATCGGGCGAGAGTTGACACTCTCTGATACTTAGACGATTCGGTCCGCCGCAAATCGACTAAGGGGGCGCACGTTGATTTAGATTATTTGGGATGTGACATCGCTGGTCGAATCCCAAGCCCCGTACCGCGCGGGGCATTCTTGCTTACGCGAGACAATTTCAAGTCCCGCACCACTATGCGGCTCGATCCGCGCTAAGGATTTGTTAAGAGGTTGATGGAAGGATGCGAATGCGCCGTGCCGGGCGAGTGACTTAAATGGTCGTATAAAGGAGAATTATCGTGACCTTTTCCATCAATACCAACGTCGGCGCGTTTGTCGCACTCCAACGACTCACCAAAACCACCAATCAGCTCGAAGTCACGCAGCTGCGCATCACCACGGGCTTACGGGTCAACGGTCCGAAGGACGATGCCTCCAACTTCGCAATCGCGACACGTTCGCGTGGTGACATCAAGGGTATTGAGTCGGTCAAAATAGCCCTTGCACTGGCGATTCGATCGTCAATGTCGCGATTTCGGCCGGCAAGTCGATTGCCGATTTGCTCACCGATATGAAAGCGAAAGTCGTACAGGCCAACCAATCAGGCCTGGACACCGCCTCGCGCACGGCGCTGAACAACGATTTCACATCGCTCCGCGATCAGCTGACGACGATTGTTGTGTCAGCCGAGTTCAACAGCACCAATTTGATCACTTCGGCGGCCACGAACCTCACTGTTCTGAGCACGGTTGACGGCAGCACAATCACCGTCAGCGCGCAGGCGATGGATACCAACTCGCTCGGTATTAGTACCGCCGTTATCAACACAAGTGCGGGCGCTTCAAATGCGCTGACCCAGATTAATACAGCGATCAATTTGATCGCCGACAAATTGGCTGCGCTGGGCTCTTCGGCCAAGCGCATCGAAGTCCAAACCGAGTTCACGCAACAGCTGATCGATATCCACAAAGAGGGTCTCGGCAATCTGGTTGATGCTGATCTTGCCGAGGAGAGCGCCAAGCTCCAGGCGCTGCAGATCAAGCAACAACTCGGCGTGCAGGCACTGGCAATCGCTAACGCCGGTCCGCAGAGCATTCTGGCGCTGTTCCAGTAAACGGCGAGTCAACGGTTCCAGCCGACGACTCCACTACGCCGGGCTCCGCTGGTTCACACCAGCGGAGCCTTTTCTTTGGACGTACGGCGCACGTCACGCTTTATCACTGATCCTGCGCCCGCTATTTTGAGGAGCATTCGGTAGCCCCAAGGTTTCAGGGGCAAGCAGCTCATGAGCGGTTTATGAAATTCAAAATCGAATACTGCGTCGTTTGAAATTACGAACCCCGGGCTCTCCGTGCGAGAGACAGGCTTCTCAATAACGCCGCTGACGAAGTTGAACTCGTCAAGGGTGCGAACGGCGTCTTCGAAGTTTTTGCGGATGGAAAACTGGTTTTTTCAAAGAAAGAACTCGGTCGGTTTCCAACCGATGAGGAAATTGGCGCCCTCACTGCTGCGTAGCGCAAACGCGTCCTCGCGGCGCTGAATAGACCTGCATCGCGGGACCTATTCGGGGCACCGCGCTAACGCGTGTGACGCCGGTCACTGACATCAGCACCCCCAGCGTCGTATCAAGAGCGTAACGTCGCATCGCGACAATAACCGCCCAAAGGACGGGGGAATATGGACGACGTCGATGGCCTTAGTGGTGCCGCATTCTTGATAGCTCGATTTGGTCCGCAAGCACCGGTGCGAGCTGCGTTGTTCCGAGCCAGACTGATCGCGGACAGGGACGCCGAGGGCGCCAATCAGCTCCCGCGCGTTCAGAGCGTAATCGATCAACTGATCGCCCGAGCCGTCGCCCGCGCGCCGGAACCCGCCGCCGCCAGCGTCTAACGCACGCCGCAGCGGTCGCGAGCAACGGCCGTCCAGTCGAGGGTGCTTTAAGTTCGTTTCTTCCCGTTAACCGCGGCCGCAAATTTTTGACGTCGTAGCGCGCCGCTCAAATAAATTCCGCCGAAAATCAGCGCGATCCCGATCACGTGGTAGAGGCGCAACTGTTCGCCAAGCAGAATAATCGCAAGTCCGGTAGTGATCACAGGCATCAGGTTGAACATCATGCCAGAGCGTGCCGAGCCAATATGGGCGATGCCGACATTGAGGCAGACCAGCGCCAGGATTGATGCAAAGACGCTCACATAAGCAATCGCGGCGACCGTCTCCAGCGTAAGCGGTGCCGATGCCGCGCCGAGTAGGTATTCGGCACCATAGAGCATCGCGAGGAACGGTAAGGCGGTCAGTGTCAGCGCCATGAAGGCGACGAACGGATTAATCTCGGTGGTCAGACGATTGACTAGAATGTTGTAGTAGGACCAGCAAACAAAGGCGAACTGAAGCCATAAATCGCCCGGCACAAAGGCCAGCGCCAGGAGCCGGCCCAGGTCGCCACGCATAATGATGGCAAGTACCCCAACCGATGCCACGATCAAACCGGCGACTTGTCGACGCGACACCGTCTCGCCGGCTAGCAACCAGGCAAGCGCGACCGTCAATGCTGGCATCGTCGAGTTGATAAAGCCGGCATTGAGAGCGGTCGATGTTTGCAGCCCGACATAGAGCGCGGACTGGCCAAGCACCATTTGCAACAGGGCAAGAACGAGAAATAGTTTCCAGTTTCGACGTAGCAGCGGCCATTGGCGGATAAACCGCCTCGCGACAAACGGCGCAAGCACGATTGCGGCGCCCATGCTGCGCCAAAATACCAACGCCATCGGCGAGATTTCGTTATGAACAGCGCGGCCGACAACATGATTTCCGGCATAAATGCCAACCGTGAGGATCACCAGAAAATAAGGGGCCCAGGCGTGTTGGCCGATCAATCCGCCATGCCCGTCGTGCGCCGCTGGTTGGGAGCGGTCGGTCACATTCGACCCCTCGACGCAACCCCGTGCGGCCGATTGGTCAGGAATACCCCGGCGCATACCAGCACCAGGCCGATCAAGTGATAGGACTCCAGCGTCTCACCCAGAACGACGACCGCGAGAAGGGCGGTGAAGATCGGAATGAGATAGTTGTAGGCGCCCGATCTTCCCGGGCCCAAGCGGCGAATGCCGATGTTGAAAAAGATCAACGCAAGGATCGACCCGAAAATCGCGAGATAGAGCACGGTGAATACGGTCGGCACGTTAAACGCGGTATGGCTCTTCCAAAAAAGAACTTCCGCCGCGTAACAGGGCGCGAGCACCAGGATTGCAGCCAGCGTCGTCATTTCGAACAGGACCATCGGGCGCAACGCATTCGGCGCGCGTTTGATCAGAATAAAAAAGCCTGCCCAGCTGAGGACGCCAAGCTGAACAAGTAAATCGCCGGCAACGAAATCCATTTGCAGCAGCGCTGATGGATCGTTGCGCACGATCACGACCAGCGCGCCAACTAACGCCACTACCAATCCCGCGATTTGGGTTATGCGGAGGGGGTCACGAAGAATAATCCAGGCCAACAGAAAAATCAGTGCGGGTTGCGTGGCAGTGATCACACCGCCATTGATTGCGGTGGTCGTGTGGAGGCCCAGAAAAAAGGGAATCTGGCCCAGAACGGATTGCGAGATGCCGATCAAGAGCATCAGTTTCCAATGTCGGAAAGTCAGCGGCAGGCAAGCGATGAAATCGCGATAAACAAATGGCAGGAGCAGAACAAAGGCGGCGACGGCGCGCCAAAACGCCATTCCGGCCGGTGGTATCTCGGCGTGGTAGACCCGCCCAAATATCACTGAGATTGCCAGGAATACCATCGCCAAGGTCATTAGTAAGTGGGCGTGCCATTCGGGGCCGGCAGCCGCAACTGGGCTGTGTGAACCGCTCATGCGCGACCCCTGCGGCTCGCGAGAAACACCCCCAGCGTAACGACGGTTAGTCCGAAGAAATGATAGGGCTGGGGTGCTTCGCCGAGAATGAGAATCGCCAGGAATGCCGTGAAAACCGGCAACATATAGAGGTAGACTCCAACTCGGGCGGGGCCCATCTTTGAAATCGCTGTGTTAAGGAAAACGATGCCTAGGATCGACGCGAAGATCGCAAAATAAAGAACGGTCGCAAGCGTGGGTGCGTCAACTCTCATCTGCTGGTCGAACCACAGCAATTCAAATGTGTAGAGCGGCACTATCACCAGCGCCGTTGTTGCGACGATCCCAAAGAACGTAACGAATGGATCGAGTTCGCGCGACAAGCGCGGGACTGTGACGTTGTAGAGAGCAAAGCTGACCATTGCCAATTCGACGAGAATGTCCCCGGGCGCGAACGACAAACCCACCAGAACGTCGATGTCACCACGGGCGACAATTGCCAAGGCGCCCAGGGCCGCGATTGTCAGGCCTATGAGTTGGCGTGAGCGGATGGTTTCGCCGATCAAGAGCCAAGCGGCGACGACGGTCAACGCCGGCTGAGTAGCCATCAGCACGCCGGCGTTGAGTGCCGTTGTAGATTTCAAAGCGGACAACAGGAGCATATGGCCCGTCACAGCTTGAAGCGCGCCGAGCACCAGTAGTGTGCGCCAGTTGCTGCGGAGCAAGGGCCACTGACGGCGAATGCGTCGCGCAAACAGAAGGCCCAACATTGCAATGGCAACCAGGGTGCGCCAGAACACCAAACCGATGGTGGGAATATCGGCGCTGACGGCGCGGCCGAGGACGATATATCCCGACACCATCAACATGCTGAGCAGCAAGAGAACGGCGGGCGGCGCGAGTACCAGCGGGCTCACTGCTTTCACGGGTCGCGTGGGGTGGCGCGGCGTTTTAGGCTCACGAGGTAAACGCCCGCGCTAACCATCAGCAGACCGATGACGTGATAGGAACGAAACGACTCGCCCAGAAGCATCACTGCGAGCAGGCTAGTGAAGAGTGGCATTAGAAAGAAATACGATCCGGCTCGAGCCGGTCCGAGCCGGGCGATGCCGAAGTTGATAAACGCGAGCGCGATCACCGTCGCGACGATCGTATAGTAGGCAACGGTCGCGATCGTTACCCAGTCGAGCGACATCTGCTGCTCGGCAAAGCCTATTTCCCACCCGTAAAGAGGGACGGTCGAGATGGTGGTCGCTACCATGATGCCGAACAACGCGACGAAGGGACTGAGCCGCTCAGAGGCGCGTTTCACAAGCGCATTGTAGAACGCGAAGCTGATCATGGCCACCTGCAGAAGCAGGTCGCCTATTCTAAAATCGAGCCCCAGCAAGACATCGATGCTGCCGCGAGAGATAATCGGCACGACCCCGATTACAGCGATCACAAGTCCGACGATCTGCCGGGCGGACAGCGTATCTCTAAGGAGTATCCAGGCCGCAAAGGCGGTGAGAGCCGGCTGGGTCGCCGAGATCAAACCCGCATTCACGGCGGTCGTAGACTGCAATCCGAACAGCACGCACACGTGGCCGGTGATTCCCTGCAAGATCCCCAGGAGCAATAGTCGCCGCCAGTTTTCGCCGAGAACCCGCCACTCGCGGGCCAGCGCGCGCCAAAAAAATAGCGCGATAACGATCGCACCAATCAAGCTCCGCCAGAACACCAAGCCGATCGCCGGAACGTCGGCGTGAATTGCTCGACCCATCACAAAATAGCCGGCAATCATCCACATGCTTAGAAACAGCAGGGCGTGCGGAAACCAGGCAGCTTCAGAAAATACCTCACCGCCACCCGGCGTGCCGGATTTCGATTGCATCAGGATTGAGCCGGTGAGGCGGCTAGGGCGCGAGATCCGGGGCGGCAGGACGGCCGAGTCGAATCAAAATCTGAAACGACCCTAGCCCGCTGACCCGGTGCGCTCGGTCTGCTTTCTTAAGCGCCGCGTCAGGAGTTTGATCAGTGCATAGACCAGAAGATCCGACTGCGTCAGGCTTGCGTCGAGTTCTTGCTTGGTGATGACCGCGCAGGAAGTTTGTTCGCCGGCGATCGCCGTTGCTGAGCGCGGTTTGTCATCGACCAACGCCATTTCGCCGACAAAGTCACCGCGCCGTAAGGTGTCCACGACCACTTCCTGACCACCATGCGACGATGTAACGACGACTATTCCCTCGTGGATGATGTGCGCCCGGTCGGCGACAGCACCCTGTTCGAAGATTACGTCGCCTTTGCTAAAGGTAACGGTTTCGAGATCGTCGATCCCTGCCACCGGTCGGCTCCCTGAATTGGGTTTGTTCTGCATCAGAATACCCATTTCGCGTTGCCGCGGTCCATAGTCGTGCTATTGGCCTTGCCAGGGGCCGCGCTAGATGATCGACGCGTCGACCCGATGACGCCCGGAGGGTTTGAATGCAGCACTTGGAAACGCTGGCTGTTGGCGATATTCGCATTACACGGATCGTCGAACTTGAGGGTGCGCTCTACGATCCGCCTGCGCTATTGCCCGACGCCACCGCCGAAGCGTTGGCGCCGCACGCTGAGTGGCTAGCGCCGAGGTTTTACGACAGGGCAGAAAACAAGTTCGTCTCGTCGATGCATTGCTTTCTCGTTAGGACTCCGCACCACACGATCATCGTTGATACGTGCATCGGCAACGACAAAGAGCGCGGCGATCACAAAAACGTCCACATGCGGAAGGGGTCATTTCTCAACGACCTCGCCGGGTTAGGTGTCTCACCTGAGGCGGTTGATTTCGTGCTCTGTACCCATCTTCACGTCGATCATGTTGGGTGGAACACACGCCTCGAGGACGGACGGTGGGTGCCGACCTTTCCTAATGCCAAATATCTAAT
The DNA here is from genome assembly GCA_963583675.1 of Alphaproteobacteria bacterium. Lineage (GTDB taxonomy): Bacteria > Pseudomonadota > Alphaproteobacteria > SHVV01 > SHVV01 > CAUZWH01. The sequence goes on along the minus strand of CAUZWH010000023.1, from coordinate 7,287 downwards.
GAATCAAGCCGAACTCGATAACGCGATGTATGAGGCGGAATTCCGCCCCCACGCCGACCTCGGCGCCTTTGCGGATAGCGTTGCACCGATTCTGGAGGCCGGACTTGCCGAAATCGTCGCGGCAGAATTCACCATGGACGACCGTTTGTGGATCGAGCCATCGCCGGGTCACACGCCAGGCCACGTCTGCGTGCGCCTGAAATCCGGCGATCAGCAAGCGGTCGTCAGCGGCGATGTGTTTCATCACCCGATTCAATATGCCGAGCCCGCGTGGAATAGTAACTTTTGCATTCTGGAGGATCAGGCGCGCACGACGCGACGGGCGTTTTTCGATCAGCACGCGGAAAGCGCCACGATTATCCTTCCCGGTCACTTCGCAACGCCGACCGCGGGTAGAATTGGTCGCGCGGGAGATGCGTTCAAGTTTGTCGACATCGCGTCATAAGTGCCGGGTGAGATAGCCCAGGCAGCCAAAAGACAAAACGACAATATGACCGAAATCAACGAAACCATTCGCAAGTTCGGATATCCCGACACCTTGCTCGGCGATTACGACCACTGGGTTGTGTTGTTACGACCGCAGCAGGTTACGGTCGGATCGCTGGTGCTGGCGTGCAAGGGCGCGGCAGCGAGCATGGCTGAGGTGGCCGCCGAGGCGTACGCTGAGCTGCAGATGGTAACTGGTGATCTCCAGTCAGCCCTGAAGTCATCTTTCGACTATGACAAGATCAACTACTTGCTGCTGATGATGGTGGATCCCCAGGTCCATTTCCATGTCATCCCGCGCTATGGGTCGACCCGCGAACTCGCCGGGCGCGCGTATGCTGATCCGTTTTGGCCGGGGCCGCCCGACGTCCGCCAAGCCCTCGGCCTGGACGAGCAAAGCTTCATCGAGCTCTATGACGAATTGAAGCGGCACTGGCCATAGCGCAGCGCCTTAGATCGATCGGTTTGCGGCCGGTATTGTGAACAGTTCCTGCGGCTCACGCACGCCGCGCAGCGCATGAAAGCCAATCGATTCTCCGGAGATCGGCGAGTATTCGGCGAACGTGCCCGACATCAAAAATCGTCGATCCATGACCCGACAGCGACCTTCGATGCGGGCAGCCTGATTCACGGCTGGCCCAATAACGGTGAAGTCCAATCGATCGGCAGCGCCGATATTGCCGTAGCTGATATCACCCAGATACAACGCGACCCAAAAATCCATCTCGGGTTGGCCGTCTTGGCGACGCTCGAGATTGCGATCAGCGGTCGCCATCAACGCACCATCTAGGGCATGTAGCGCCGCAGTTGCGGCTTGGGCCTCGCTCCCCAGCGCGTCGATCGGGAAAATCGCTAATAACGCGTCGCCCATGAACTTCAATACTTCGCCTCCGTTGGCCTCGATTGGGCCAACAATGCGCTCGAAATGATCGTTGAGCAGCGAGATCAGAACATCCGACGGGAGACGGTCGGTGAGATACGTGAAGCCGCGCAGGTCGCTGTACCAGATCGCGGCATTGATCGTTTCGGTACTGCCGCGCTGGATCATGCCATCGAGAACGCGCTGCCCGGTTTTACGGCCGAGATAGGTGCTCATCAAGTTTTGTGCGATTCGTCGCACAGACAGGATTTCGACGACAGACGCCAGCGTTGGCACCAGCTCTGCCAGCCGGGTTAGCTGATCATCGGTGAATCCACCTGCCGCCTTGGTCGCGAAGCTGACCCTGTAATGCGCGCGATCGGAAAATGGCAGCGGCAGGATGAGATAATCGCTAATCCCTTCTTCGTCCATATCTTGGACGACGGGGAAATCGCGCGGACAGGTGGGATCGGCAAGCCGGCGGCGTACGCCTGGCGATCCTTCGAACACTAAATGGATCGGGCTTTTCAGGTAAGCCTCGGCGCGGGTGATATCCTGACCACGTTCGAACACGGTGACCTCGGCTTGACCAACGCGCCAGAAATACATCGATGCCAAAATCGTCGGGTGCAGGGTGCGCAGGAAAATACCGATCCGCTCGATCGGAATATCTTCGGCCTGAAGTCGAGCGCCAAGCTCGGTCAATAGAGCTGGTATGTCTGGGCAATAGCGCGACTCGTTCAGGAGCCAGCCGGTGAGTGTGCCTTCATCGGGAATTAGCGGCAGCTCAGTTCCCGGCGCCTCACGGTCGCTAATATCAACGGCTGCCGGTACGTCTGGCGTAACACCGCGCTCAACAATATCAAGACCGCTCATCCCCTATGCCTTAGCTATTTTCGTGACGCGCCAATCGGTAAATCACCTACCCGCCGATATTCACCAGCGCTGAATGCATCTGGGTTTTTGAGAAAAGCGATCAGCATATCGGTGGTGTCCAATCCCCAGAACTGCTCGCCATCGACAACGCTGGTCGGGACACCAAACACGCCACGATCGGCTGCTTCATCGGTATTGGCGCGAAGTTGGGATTTTACCGCGCTGTCGCTCGAGGCCTGCGTAGCATCTGCGATCCCGAGCCGCTTGGCGAGTTCGCTTACGCCGTCCGGATTACCGACGTCGCGTCCTTCTTGCCAGATGAAACGGAATATTGCGCGGATCGCCTGACGATCGCAGTTGAGGGCGATCGCCAACCGCAGCACCGCGAGCGAGTTGAACGGATGTGTGGGCGGCATGATCAGTGGAATGCCGCTCTGTTCTCCGAGCCAAACCCAATGCCGATAGGTGTGCTGACGTTTTGGCGCCAATTCGGCGGGGCCGATATGGCCGAAATGGTTGAGTAATCCAGCAAACAGAAGGGGCTTACAGCGGACGGTCACGTTATCAGGAAGACGATCGAGCATCTCGAACTGGAGGTAGGCGTATCCCGAGACGAAGTCGAAATACCAATCGAGTTCTTTCATCGGTGTCCTCCCTTATCCCCACGACATCGACCGACCGCACAATGACGCCGCCGCGTCAGCGAGAAGTCTAACTGATATGTAGGGCGCGTGGGGCTGAACGCCAGGAACAGGGTCGTGAATGGCTCGCGGGAAGCCACATGATAAATTTGCTGCGACTTAATACCCTCTTGTCGGGGGCCTATCAGGGGTCGATCTGATATGACCAGATTCGTGGCCGCGGCCGTCTTTGTCGTTGTCGTAATGGTTGCGGCCAGGGCAGCCGATGCGCAATCGCCGCCGACTGACATTCCCATTGAGCAGGTTGTCCGCACTGCGCTTTTTGCCGACCACGATCCGGCCCGGCGCGAAGCGCTTAAATTCCTCGTCGAACGCGGTAAAGACGACGTCGTGCCAGCGCTCATTCAGGCTTTGCGCTTCGTCGCCGACGGCGAAGGCCTCATCCTTAAATCGCTGCAGGCGCTGGCCAAGGCCGAGATTGGCCGCGATTGGCACGACTGGATGTTGTGGCAAGAGGAGCACACGGAAGTGATGGTGTTCGAAGGGTTCGACGCCTTCAAAGCGGATGTTATGGCTTGGCTCGATCCCAACTTTCGCAAGTTCCTCTTTCGCGGAGTGAAGCACGAGATCCGACTCGAGGAAATCGCCTGGGGCGGCGTGATGAAGGATGGCATTCCGGCGCTTACCAACCCCAAGCACATCGGTGCTGCCGAGGCCACCTACCTGGTTGAGGACGAACTCGTCTTCGGCGTCGAGATCAACGGCGACGCGCGAGCCTATCCATTTCGTATGTTGGATTGGCACGAGATGTTTAACGATGTGGTTGGCGGTGTCCCGGTCTCGCTTGCCTACTGCACGCTATGCGGCTCCGGGATCCTGTTCGACACGATGATCGAGGGGCGCGAGCAACCCTTCGTGTTCGGCTCGTCGGGTTTTCTCTTCCGCTCCAACAAGCTCATGTACGACCAGCAAACTCTCTCATTGTGGAATCAATTCACTGGGCGCCCGGTCGTCGGCGAACTCACTGGGTCGGGTATCGAACTCAAAGTAAGGCCGGTGATGATCACCAGTTGGCAGAAGTGGCACGCGCGTCACCCCAATACCAAAGTCCTGTCGTTGTTTACCGGTTTCACCCGCGACTATCGGCCGGGCCGCCCCTACGGAAAATATTTTTCAAGCCCCGACTTGATGTTCCCGGCGCTAGTGCCCGACAAGCGATTGAAACCGAAGGATCACGTTTTTGTCTTGCGCGACGGTGCCAACGAGAAGGCTTGGGCGGTTACGGCTTTCGCCGGCGGCAAAGTCATTAACGATGCGGTCGGTGCGCTCAATGTCGTGCTGGTTGGTGACGCCGCGACCCGTACCGTACGCGCGTATAGCCGCGAAGGCCGACGTTTTGACGCTGTCGTTGGCGATGCAGAAAGTCTTGTAAGCGATAACCAAAGCTGGGCGATCACCGAGGACGCGCTGGTCAATCAAGATGGTGTGCGGTTGTCTCGCCTGCCGGGCCACATTGCCTATTGGTTTGCCTGGTCGGGCTATAAAAAGGACCGGCCTTTGCGCGTTGAATAAGCGCGAGTCGCGGGGCTGCCCGTTCGCCTATTCTGTCTCCGCTTCGGAGCGCGGATCCATTTCATAGAGCATTGGCGAGGTTTGCGGCACGGCAACGAAGTCGCTGCGATTTTGCTGGGCGGGCGCAGCACGGATCCGTACCCTTAATATAGTAAACACGACCAGGCCGCCGTGCACGACGGTGGTAAAGAGGAACAATCCACCCGTGCCGAGATATTGCATTAAGCGGGAAGCAATCAGCGGTCCGGCCGCGGCACCGATGCCATAGACCAGCAGCAGACCGCCCGCTGTCGCAACGAAACTGTCATCTTCGGCAAAATCGTTCGCATGTGCGACCGACACCGCATAGGGCGGCATGGCGACGCCGCCATAGACAGATGCCAGAATGATCAACAGGGTGGTCGACGGTTCTGGCCATGCACTCAACAGAATGCCGGCTACAACCGCGCAGATGCCCGTGCCGATAATAATGAAGCGGCGGTCGGTCACATCAGATAGGCGCCCGAGCGGCCATTGCATGAGCGCTCCGGCCAACGTCGTTCCGATCATAAAATAGACCAGATTATCGATATCTAGACCGCTGCGGCTGGCGAATATTGGACCTAGCGTCCAAAACGATCCATTCGCGAGCCCGACGGCCAAGCAGCCGACGAACCCCACCGGAGATAGGCGCCACAAACCGCGAATGTCCAAGCGAACGTTCTCGGGTTGGGACGGGCTCGGGGCGGTCGTCAACGATACCGGTACCAATGCCAGGCCGAGAAGGATGGCGACAACGCTGAACAATTCAAAGCCCGACGGTCGGTAGGTCGTGAGCAGGAGCTGACCGACTATAAGCACACCGAAGTTGATGAACGTGTAGGTCGACATGATGGCGCCGCGGTGGGTCGACTCTGTTCGGTCGTTCAACCAGCTCTCGATCACCACATAGAGACCTGCGAAGCAGATACCGATGACGAATCGCAGTATCCACCAGGCGATAGGGTCGACCAGAAACGCAAGTGCGAAGGCCATTGCGGCAGCGATGCTCGACAACGCGGCAAAGGTTCTGATGTGTCCGACGCGGCGTATCATGCGCGAGCCGTTGATGCAGCCGATGATAAAGCCGACGAAATAGACAGCAGCCAACATGCCGATCGGGAGTGTGCTGAACGCTTCCAATTCGGCACGCACCGGTAATGAACCCATTGCCGGTAATGAGGATTGCGGTGCTGAGGAGCAGGGCGCCCAGCTGCCGAAGCGTCGTCGTCATGACCGAGAATTGAGTCGGTCTACCAGGCCTCGGCTACCCCGGCCATTTGGGCCTACGCGGCGACCTGTCATTCTCGGAGTTCGCTTAGCTCAGGGGTTAGAGGACGGACAAACCAGCCGCCTGGCGCTCGGCGTTTATCACGTCTTTGAAGCCGTTGTAGCCGCCAACCGCGAGGTACTTCGCTATTTCCTTGAGGGGATCGTCGCTGGTGTCCAGGCCGACGCCATCAGCGATCCGATTGACCAGGTTTGTATAACCGGCCACGGCGGTGGCATGAAACACGGCGACATCGTCCCAACCGGCATCATGGAGCGTGTCCGTATCGGCTTGCGTCATACTTGACGGTGTTTCGGTTAATTTCTTGGCAAACGCCAGGACCGGTCTGAAGGTCTCGTCGAGGTCTGCACTCGCCAGGTCGTCGATCGCGGCGTTGGTGGTGGCTTCATCGATGCCGAGTTCAGAAGCCACATAGAGGTGGCTTTTGTAGCAATACATGCAGGAATTGAGGGACGAGACGTAGGAGACGATCATCTCCCGCTGTGCTTCGGAAAATGGCGACTCGCTGCGCAGCAGTGCCTGCTCGACGTCGAGCAGGTGGAACATGATTTCGGGGTAGGCACGAACAACATCACCGTAGTTGGCAACCTCGGGCAGCTTCTCCTTGAGGAATGCCACGCCCGTAGCCGATACCGCCTACGCCGGATCCCCGTCGAGGAAGCTGAAGGGTTTGCGCTTGAAGACGTTCTCGACCATCGGCGCAAAATCGTCGAGCGTCATACTTTCATACGCCGGATCGAACGCCGCCTGGTCCCACTCCTGGCAAAAGTCGAGCGCTGCTTGGTAGTGCGGGTGATCGCGGAATTTGTCGCGCACGTCGCGATTCCTACCGATGTGGTGCGCGTAGTAGTAGGCCTGGAAAACTGGGTGGTATTTCACCACCCAGTAGGCTTGTTCGCTTACATAGGGCTTGATGATCGAAGCGGCGAAGTCGCCGTGATTCATTGGTGCGAAAAAATCGCCGATATCGTGTATCAGTGCCGCAACCACCATTTCTTCGTCGGCTTCGTCACGATAAGCAAGCGTTGCCGTCTGCAACGAATGCTCGAGCCGGTCGACCTGGAAACCGCCGCCCGAGCCGCGCAGTTTCTCGAGGTAGCCAAGCACTTCGGGAATGACGAATTTGGGTTCGTCACCTAAATCGCGGAATAGAACCTCATAGTCCTCTTTGGTTCCGTCTTCCATGTGTGTGAACTTCACGGTTTCCATATCTGCCTCCAGGTCAGCCATCAGGCTGGAAATGCGTCGCGGATCTTGCGTTCGACAACCGCCTGCCGTGCCTGCGGGTGTTCGTCGGCGCTTTCAATCACGAATTGTGCCACGCGCGCGCCAAACTCTGCGAGTAAATCGGTATCGTCGCGATCGTTGCGCCTGGGCAGGCGGTGCACGATTTCATGATTATAGGTCGGAACCACGCTGTGTTGGTTGAGGGTCGGGCGTTTAAACGATGTGCCCTCGCCGACCGCGCGAATTCCCTGACGCAGGAACCGCCGGGTCATGAGAACCCCCTTGTCGGTACTACCGAGGTGCTCTGCCGCGTGCGC
>CAUZWH010000022.1:0-15264 GCA_963583675.1 Alphaproteobacteria bacterium | reverse complement strand
AAAGCTCGTGGCTGCACTCGACACCTCACCGCTGTTTGACGTGCTGCGCTATACCCGTCACCTGGAGAACGCCTTCGAGGCTATGAGACAACGGCAGTGCGCCGGCGAACGCCCGGCCAACATCGAGATTCCTGCGATCCTTGGGCCAAGAGTATCGAGCTCATGCTCGGTGCCGAAGGTTTCAACACATACGTCACCGATCTCGGCGAGGAAGGGTTGGATCTCGGCAAGCTGTACGACTACGACATCATCGTGCTCGACCTAAACCTTCCGGACATGCACGGATACGACGTGCTCAAGAAGCTCCGCGTATCAAAAGTGCAAACGCCGATTCTTATCCTTTCAGGGATGAATGAGGTCGATGACAAGGTCAGAGGCCTGATGTTTGGCGCGGATGATTATCTGACCAAACCCTTCGATAAGGACAAATTGATCGCGCGCATCCGGGCAATTATCCGGCGCTCGCAGGGTCATGCCGACTCGATCATTCAAACCGGAAAGATGAAGGTGAACCTCGATAGGAAATCGGTCGAGGTCGACCAGCAGGCGGTCCATCTCACCGGCAAGGAATACGGCATCCTCGAACTGCTCAGCTTGCGGAAGGGAACCACCCTGACCAAGGAGATGTTCCTCAACCATCTGTATGGCGGAATGGACGAGCCCGAGCTAAAGATCATCGACGTGTTCGTTTGTAAATTACGCAAGAAACTCGGCAACGCGACCGGCGGCGATAACTACATCGAAACGGTCTGGGGACGCAGCTATGTGCTGCCGGATCCTGAAGGAAGCACCCAGCGCGAAGTGGCCGAAGCAACCGCCTAATCCGCGCTACGCGCAACGCGTTCTAACACCCTGGAAAAAGGCCGCCCTCGAGGCGGCCTTTTTCCATGGTACCTTCGCACCTCACTGGCTACGAAAGCCTTGGAGTAAAAGGAGGGACATATGATCATCGATAGCCATCTGCACGTCGTCGGCAATCCGGACTCCAAAGCGATCGACTACTTCAAGAGCAAGCGCGACGCAGTGCTCCTGCGCCGCCGCCATCCTGACATCTTCGAGGACCATTGGGGCCGATTGGAAGATATGAGCGACCTTCTGATCGAGGACATGGATGCTTTTGGCATCGACAAGGCGGTCGTCCAGCCGGGTCGTGGTGAGTCGCCGGAGTTGGTCGCTCAGGCAGTGGAGAAGTATCCCGACCGTTTGATCGGTTTGTTCATGTCCGGCTACAACGAAATGCTTGGAAGCAACGCCATCGTTGCGCGCGGGCCCTGGCAAAACCCGGCCTCAGCCAATTCTCGGATAACGTACGCCATTGGATCAAGGATCTGGGAATGAGAGGGTTCGGCGAATTTAGCGTGCGCACGTTTAGCGAGGAATCCGATCCGGTCAGGATCGCCCGCGATCTCATGCCGGTGATGGAGATCATCAACGAATACAAGATTCCCGTGCTCATTCACACGGCATGGACCCAGTTTGGAACTCGGCTCCATCACGGCATTCCCATGTTCATTGATGATCTGGCGGAGCAGTTTCCCGAGATACCCTTCGTGTTGACGAAGATGGGTCGCGGTTACGAGTTCATATTCGAGATCTGTCTCGCGCTTGCGACGAAGCGCGACAACGTCTACCTCGACACGGTTCATTCGCCGGCCGCGCACGTGGCGCGTGCCATCCGCGACGTCGGTGCCGAACGCGTCATATTCGGTACGGACTGGGATGCGACCTGGCGGCCGCTCAATCTGCCCGAGGGTATCTACGCGCGCTCCATGGCTGTTATCGACGAGGCCGGACTCAGCGACGACGAAAAAGATCAGGTGTTGGGTAAAACAGCGGCAGCGCTCTACGGCATCTAGGACGGTTTTGTCGGCTCGGAGTCGGGTACCGTTACCGTGCAACAGATCAATACATCTATCGAGCGTGCAACCCATGCATCACCGCCAAACGTGCTAAGCGTGCCCGTGCGCTCAATCGGCCCCGCCGCATTCCGGGCGTTGGCCAATCAACTGGTTCGGCCCTTCGCGAGCTTTGAACGGTGTGCTTATGTCGCAGCACCGAGCGGACTGGTTGCCTGTATTGGTGATGCAAGCATCGGAGACGGTCCCCTGAATGCTATTCTTGGATCGGGTCGGGGCATTGAGGAGCTTTTTCAGATACAGCGGATTAGCGCGATCGAAGCCGATCTATCCCAGGCACGAATATGGGATCCCCGTTCGGGCGACACGCCGCCGCAAACGCCCATACGTCCATCTGTCCTAACCGAACTTCGACATGTGCTCCGCGTCCTCCAGCCGGATCGAGGGCTAAGCCCCCTTCTCGTTCCCCTGCTAGAAGGCGCGACTCCAAGCCCACCATTGCCCCGCCTGCTGGCTACCGCCTGGCCCGGCGTTAATGCGTTGCGTGATTGGTTACGCGCCGACCGGCGCGGGTGTGACTCTGTACCCGATCCAGTCTTGAGCTTGATCGGACTTGGACCCGGCCTAACCCCATCCGGTGATGATGTCCTTGGCGGTTGTTTGGTAGCCCTGCACGCGATGCGTCATAGCGCTATCGCAGCGCGGCTTGGCGAGACGGTGCTTCGTGCCGCGCACCGAGCGACCAGCCGCATCAGCCAAGCTCATCTTAGCTGCGCTGCCGATGGCTACGGGGGCGCCGCAATACATGACATTGTCGATGCACTACTTACTGGCAAGACCGGCAAATTCCCCGCCCAGCTCGCCACCGTTGATCGAATCGGTCATTCGTCCGGCTGGGACGCTCTAGTCGGAGTGGTTCTCGGTATCTCTATTGGTGCAGAAGATCGATAGCACGCGCAGCCGCCTCCGCGTTGGAGCGCGCAACAATGATGCCGTCCCCGGATAGCGTGGCCACCTGCTCACCAAAATTCTGGGGATCGCCATCGGTACCGCAGACCGATGCAACGATCGGTGGCCGAGACCCTATACCGGCGATGGCATCGACGAATTGCCGCGCGGGATCGGCATGCGCGCCGTAACCCAGCACGATATCGACAAGCACGACCGCGGTTGTGCGATCGGCTAACGCATCGACGAGCCTGTCGTCGCGCCCGCCCGGCTCGATCATCGGGTGCGGCCGACCCACCGTGAACTCATCTGCGCCGAGATCCAATAGGACATGACCGCCCGCCACGCCCTGCTGCCATCGCGTGCTTCCTCGGATGGGAATATTCGATGTCACGGACAATCCCCGCATCTGAGCCACGACCTGCGCTTCGGTGCACAAGGTTCCGCCGCAAAATAACCCGATCAATCGGTGCGCGGCAGCATCAACGGACACCGCATACGTCGCCGTTAGGTCGAGGTCCTCGACGCCCGCCTGTATTGCACCAAATGCCGCCTCGAACAACGTGCCAACTTGCCGTGCGTTCGCCGGCATCGTCATCGACTCGGCACCAATAAGGCAAACGATTGTGGGTTTGCCTGCCGTTTCCACTGCTTCGAGCATTGCTTTCGCCGCATCGCCGTCGTCCGGGGGCTTGGAGATGACGATGATGCTGTCAGTCGCCGGATCGCGTGACAAAGCGGCGATCGCGCTCACTGTCATCGCCGCCCCGACATCGCGTGAAAGATCGCGGCCACCGACCCCGATACCGTGCGAGATACCGCCGCCGTGCCGCGTGATCAAACTAGATACTTCTTGCAAGCCGGTGCCAGAAGCCGAGACCAAGCCAACATTTCCTACTGGCACCGCATTGGCAAAACCCAGACCGATCCCGCCGATCAACGCGGTGCCGCAGTCTGGGCCCATCACCAGTAAACCCTGCTCAACCCCCCTGCCCTTTAGAGCGATCTCATCGGCGAGCGAAATATTGTCACTAAACAGCATGACGTGGAGGCCTCGGTCGAGCGCTTTGCGCGCCTCCTCAACCGCGAACTCACCAGCTACCGATATCAACGCGAAATTCGCACCGTCGAGTTGCTTGGCCGCGGCGTCCAACGATTTCGGACGCCACGTTGCACCAACACCAGCCGCCGAACGCGGCTTATCGAGAAGATCAACGGCCACGCGCCGCGCGTCGGCCACAGCGCCATCCGCCTCCGCCTTTATCGAGATAATCAGATCGTTGGGCCCGGCCTGATCGCCATCCGAATTGAACAACCCTGCGGCACGCAGCATGTTTTTGTTGGCCTCGGTGCCGATCATCAGGGCCGCTTCCACGACCCCTTCCATTGCGCTGACCTCGCGCGAGATCCGCATCAGCGCGACCGAATCGAGATAGAAGTTTTGGCGTACCTCGACGGCAAGAGGCGCTTTGGTCACGACACCCCCATACGCTCGGCAAGCGCGACCAGCGCTTTTTCGAAACACGCGAACGGAGCGCGAACGATCCCGGCACCGACCTGGCCAACACCGGCTTCGCGGTGCGCAATACCTGTATTAATGGTCGGCGTGCTTCCGGTCTCGACTACTTTGCGAATATCGATCCCGGTTGGTAACCCGGCGAAGTCCAGGGCGGGTATGGTCCATTCGGGATTTTGCGCGCAGGTAATTTCGAGCATTGCCCGCGTATAGTTCAGCGCATCGGCGGCACTGCCAGCGCCGAGAAAGCCCGCGACTGCCGGCGACGTGGCCATGGCGAAACTTCCGAGTCCGATGGTTTCGGTAATCGTCGAATCGCCCAGATCTGGATTCGCGTCCGCTTCGCTAAAACCGGGCAAATACATCCCTTGCGGAATTTCGCAAGGTGCAGTGAACCACGCATCACCGGTACCGCTCACACGAATACCGAATTCGGTCCCGTTACGCGCCATCGCCGTGACCACGCTGGATCCTTCAATGCCCATCGCGGGATCGGCAATCGATTTAGCCATCGGCATGGCGATGTTGAGAAAAAATAGATCGTTGCCCCCGATGAACGCCAACGCGCGGCCTAATTTTTCGCCATCGGCTACCGAACGGGCCAGCGAAGGCGCCAGCTCGCGAATAAACAGGCTGGTGCATGCCGCGTTGCGTTGGTGCATTTCATCGCCCATCGCAAGGCCGCGCGCGATGATGCCCTTGAGCGGCAACCCGCCAAGTGCCTGCAAACCAGCCGCCAGTATCGGCCCAAGTTCGGTCGACAGCCAGCGCAGGCGTTCCAGCACTTCGTCGTCATTGCCGCCGTAGCGCAGCACTTTGCCCAAGCCCTCGTTGAGCGTGCAATAAGTACGATTGCCGAAGGCTCGATTCTCGATCGCGAATACCATCATGTTTTGGGTGGTTATGCCGGTCATCGGTCCGACCGCCCCGAAATGATGGTTGGGGTGAAACGAAAATTCACCGCCGACCGCCATTTGTTCGGCCTCGTCGAGGGTTTTGGCCCACCCTTCGAGTACCGCGGCACCGCAAATTGCGCCTTTCATAGGGCCACACATGCGCGCCCAATCAATCGGCGGACCCGCGTGAAGCATGACATGCTTGCCGAGACCGTCGATTACGTCACCGGCCCGGACAACATCCACCAGTACCGGATCCGCCGCCAGCATGCGTCGAACGGTCTCGCAATTTGCATCTTCAATTGATTGCATGATTCTCCCTCGGTACCGCCGCTACGATCCCAGCTTGGCAAGAAGAGACAGCAACTTCAGATCGCCCGCTGCCGGCGGTGACCAGTCGACTTGAACGACGCTCACGCCTTGATCGGCCAGATGGTTAGCAAACTGTTCCAACCCGATATTAACGACGCACGGCCCTTTCGCGAGAAGCGAATCGATCGCGTTTGATGGCGTCTTTGCGCCGGTTGGTGGTGTGGGTTTGCTTGTCATGACGTCGTGAGCGCGGGCATCCTATGGACCGTGCCAAAACCATGCAAGCCGTTCGCACCGCTCTCCTCCTAAGCCTGACCGTCACCTTCCTCGGGTTGACTGCGTCGGTCGCGCAAGCCCGCGAGGTCTCCATTGATGTCCCGGGCGGCGTACTCCACGGCACGTTATTGGAGCCCTCGGGTCGTGCCACCTACAACGTCGCGTTGCTGGTATCTGGCTCAGGCCCGACCGATCGCAACGGCAATGCACCGGGACTTCGCAACGATTCACTAAAGCTTCTGGCGGCGGGACTCCTCCTGCACGGGATCGGAAGTTTGCGGTTCGATAGCCGCGGAGTCGGCGCGAGTTCGACCGCAAAGGTCGATGAGAACAACATTGTGATCGAGACCTATGTCGGTGACGTAAAGCGCTGGCTGGATTATCTCGTGGCCAAGCCGAGTATCAGCGAGCGATATATTATTGGTCACAGCGAAGGTGCGTTGATCGGCAACCTGGCGGCCCTCGATGCACCAATCGCGGCCGTTGTATCGATCGCCGGTACAGGATTTCCTGCGGCCAACACCATACGCACTCAGCTCGATAGCGCGCCGGTCGCGACGCTGCTTCGGAATGGGAAATCGCAATCCTGGAAGCAATCCTAGCGGGGGGAGAGGTGGGTGCGGTACCGGCCCCACTTCAGCCGCTATTTCGGACCAGCGTTCAGCCCTATCTTCGCTCCTGGTTTGGTTACGACCCTGCCGTCGAAATTACAAAACTTAGGGTCCCCGTTCTGATCGTGCACGGCAGAACCGACATTCAAATCAGCGTTGCTGACGCACAACGCTTGTCGATAGTCAACCGCAGGACTCAGTTGCTGTTGATAGACGGTATGAACCACATCCTCAAAACCGCGCCGAGGTCGAGGGCGGAAAATCTAGCGACGTACAACGATCCGAGCTTGCCCCTCGCTCGTGATCTTGTCGATGCAATCGCGGTCTTTCTCGAGGGTGTAGCTCGATCGCGCTGATAACGTGGCGACGTAGGATAAGTCTAACGCGGGATCGTCGCGCCGACATGCTTGGCAGGCAGGCCAGTTAGATGCGCTTGCGCGGCCGTCGCATCGATTTCATCAACCGGAGTCCGCCCTTCCAGCGCATTACGCAGATCGTCACAGAGTTTCACGCCCCGCCCCCGCGCCACGACGCTGATCGTGAAGTGATGAGCATCGCTGGCAAACGCCACCTGAAGTTCGCCGCCGCGCGCCAGCGCATCGCCGGCCAGCCACAACAAGTTGAGTAGCAACTTATGCTCTTCGGGAAGCAGTGTCGGGATGAGCTGATCGTCAGGCCATGCCAACTGGATCTTGCCTTCGGCATATAAATTGACCGCCAATTCGCGACTACGCCGCAAGTCCAATTCGATCGCGCCAGCACCCGGCAAGCCGAACGCGACGCGGAAATATTGCACTTTGTCGCGCAGGTTGCGGGCGGCGAATTGGATAAGTTCCATTGCTTCGCGGCGGGTTTCTTTGTCCTGATCGCCGTCCAGTAATTCAAGGCCGTTGTTAATTGCCCCGATTGAACCGACTAAATCGTGACACAGCCGCGAACACAACCGTGAAGCGAGCCGCAATTCATCCATAGTTGATCGCCCGATCCCATCACCGCGAATTGGTTTTACATGCGTTCGCTCATTTGCGAGATTGCGCAGCATTCAAGGCGTTCGCGGCTCTCGCGGTGACGCCGATTACATTTCCCGATGACTTGGTTTGGGTATGTCAGCTTCTGATCGCGACTTCAAGAGATACGACAAGCCCCGGCGCGGCAAGGGCGGCAAGTTCTTTGATAAAGGCCGCCAGATCGACCCCGGCTCGCTTGACGACGTTCGGGCGCTGCTAGGCGACCGACCCCGTAGGCGCGATCTACTGATCGAGCACCTCCACTTGATTCAAGACGCGAAGGGCCACCTTTCGCATCGCCATCTGGTGGCCTTGGCGCATGAGATGAGGCTTGCACTTACCGAGGTGTACGAGGTTGCCACCTTCTATCACCACTTCGATGTCGTCCTTGAGGATGAAACCCCGCCACCGGCCCTAACGGTGCGCGTGTGCGACAGTCTGACGTGTTCGCTGTTCGGCGCCGAGGGCCTGATCAACGATCTTAAGAGCACCGTCGGCGACGATGTACGGGTGGTGCCCGCGCCGTGCGTCGGCCGTTGCGAGCAAGCGCCGGTGGCGGCCGTGGGAAAGCATTTCATACCCGAAGTTTCCGTCGCCAAGATCGTCGAGCATATTGAACGCGGTGCCATTGAGCCTGCTGTTCCCGACTGCATCGATTACGACAGCTACAAATCAGCCGGTGGTTACCAACTCCTGGCGAGCTGCCTCGCCGGCGAACGTACGCCCGACGATGTGATCTCGCTTCTCAACGATTCGGGGCTGCGCGGGTTGGGTGGGGCCGGTTTTCCGACCGGCCGGAAATGGGAGTTCGTGCGGCGCGAAGCGGGTCCCAGGCTGATGGCCGTCAATGCCGACGAAGGCGAACCCGGCACAATCAAGGACCGTTTCTACCTCGAGACGGACCCGCACAGGTTCCTCGAAGGCACGCTAATCGGCGCCTGGGCGGTAGAGGCGAGCGACGTCTACATCTACCTCCGCGACGAGTACCCGGAGTTGCAGATTGTGCTGCAACGCGGGATCGACGAACTTGTCGCCGACGGCATCACCTTTACCCAGATTCATCTGCGGCGCGGTGCTGGCGCCTATATCTGCGGCGAAGAATCGGCGATGCTCGAAAGCATCGAAGGCAAGCGCGGATTGCCGCGACATAAACCACCCTTCCCCTCACAGGTCGGACTGTTCGGCCGGCCGACCCTGATCAACAATGTCGAAACCCTGTATTGGGTGAGGGATATTCTCGAACAAGGTCCTGAGTTTTTCAGCAAACACGGCCGCAATGGCGGCAAGGGACTGCGCAGCTTCTCGGTATCGGGGCGGGTGAAGGAACCGGGCGTCAAACTCGCGCCGGCCGGCATTACGGCGCAAGAACTGATTGATGAGTTTTGTGGCGGCATGGCGAGCGGTCACACGTTCAAGGCATATCTGCCAGGCGGCGCATCGGGCGGAATCCTGCCGGCGGCAATGAGCAATATCCCGTTGGATTTCGGCACCCTCGAAGAACATGGCTGTTTGATCGGCTCGGCAGCGGTGGTCGTGTTGTCCGACCAGGACCAGGTGCGCGCCGCGGCGCTCAATTTAATGGCGTTCTTCGAACACGAAAGCTGTGGACAGTGTACGCCGTGCCGCGTCGGGACCGAGAAAGGCGTCAAGTTGATGAGCGAAAAGATCTGGGACCAGGGCCTGCTCGATGATTTATGTACGGTCATGGCGGATTCCTCGATCTGTGGCCTCGGCCAGGCGGCGGTTAATCCCGTGCGCATGACGATCGAGCATTTCGCGGAGGAAATCACATGAGCGACGGCATCAGCTTCACGCTCGACGGTCGGGAAGTAACCGCCTCAGCCGACGAAACCATCTGGCAAGTCGCCGAGCGTGAGGGCGTCGAAATTCCGCATCTTTGCTGGTCTACAGCGCGCGATTACCGCGCCGATGGCAACTGCCGTACCTGCATGGTCGAAATCGAGGGCGAGCGCGTTCTCGCGGCATCATGCATTCGCAAACCGACCGCAGGCATAGAGGTCCAAACGGCATCCGAACGGGCCAAGAAATCACGCAAGCTGGTCTTCGAGCTCTTTCTGGCCGATCAACCCGAGCGGGCCGACGCCCCCGACCCGAAATCAAAGTTGTGGCAGTGGGCTGACCGGATCGATGTCGGAGCCAGCCGCTTTCCCCGTCACGACCAGGTCGCCGCCGACCTCAGCCATCCGGCGATGGCGGTCAATCTCGATGCCTGTATTCACTGCAATTTATGCGTCCGCGCCTGCCGCGAAATTCAGGTTAACGATGTCATCGGCATGGCCCATCGCGGTACCCACTCGAAGATCGTTTTCGACTTCGACGACCCGATGGGCAATTCCACCTGTGTCGCCTGTGGCGAGTGCGTGCAAGCCTGCCCAACCGGTGCGCTCATGCCGGGCGACGGGGTCGGCAAGATCGAGCCCGACAAACAGGTCGATAGCATCTGCCCCTATTGCGGTGTCGGCTGCCAGATCACCTACAACATCAAGGACGACAAGATCCTTCATGTGACAGGCCGCGAAGAAGGGCCGGCGAATCACGGTCGCCTGTGCGTCAAGGGCCGGTTCGGGTTCGATTATGTGAACCACGCGCATCGGCTAACCAAACCGCTGATTCGCAAAGAGGGCGTGACCCGCGAGGCCGCCTACGATATCGATCCGGCCAACCCCCTGACGCATTTCCGAGAAGCAAGTTGGGACGAAGCGCTCGATGTTGCCGCCGCAGGCCTCGCGCGCTTGCGCGACAATGATGGGCCGCAGTCACTGGCTGGGTTCGGCTCGGCGAAGGGATCGAACGAAGAAGCCTATATGTTTCAAAAGCTCGTACGTACGGGCTTTCGCACCAACAACGTCGATCACTGCACGCGGCTGTGTCATGCCTCCTCGGTCGCGGCCTTAATGGAGACCATTAATTCGGGCTCGGTCACCGCACCCTTCACCGCATGCAAAGATTCCGACGTGATCGTCATTATCGGCGCCAATCCGACCGTTAATCACCCGGTTGCCGCAACGTTCATCAAGAACCAGGCCAAGCTCGGCAAAGAACTGATCGTCATGGATCCGCGTGGATCGGCGATGTCGCGGCACGCGACGCACATGCTGCAGTTCAAGGGTGGCACCGATGTCGCGCTGCTGAACGGCCTGATGAATGTGATCGTTGAGGAGGAGTTGTTCGACCAAAACTATGTCGCCGGCTTCACCGAAGGCTTCGACACGCTCAAGGAACACCTCAAGGCCTTCACGCCGGAGGAAATGGAGAAGGTCTGCGGCATCTCAGCGGAAGAGATACGCATCGTCGCGCGGAAATACGCCACCGCAAACGCGGCGATCATCTTCTGGGGTATGGGTATCGCGCAGAGCACCCACGGCACCGATAACGCGCGCTGCCTGATCTCCCTCGCCCTGATGTGTGGTCAAATCGGCCGCCCGGGTTCGGGACTGCATCCGCTGCGGGGACAAAACAACGTCCAGGGCGCCTCCGATTCCGGCCTCATTCCGATGTTCTATCCCGACTACAAATCGGTTGCGAACAGCCATATCAAAGCCAGCTTCGAAGACCTGTGGGGGGCTGAACTCGATCCCAACCGGGGATTGACCGTGGTTGAGATCACCGATGCCGTCCACGAGGGCGTGATCAAGGGGTTTTACATCATGGGTGAAAACCCGGCGATGTCGGACCCCAACCTCGCGCATGCGCGCGCAGCGCTGGCCAAGCTCGAGCATCTAGTGGTTCAAGACCTGTTCCTGACCGAAACAGCGGCTTTCGCCGATGTCGTTCTGCCGGCGTCGGCCTGGCCCGAGAAGGACGGCACAGTTACCAACACCAACCGCCAGGTGCAGATGGGCCGGACGGCGCTCGACCTGCCCGGCGACTGCCGGCAGGACTGGTGGATAATTCAGGAAATCGCCAAGCGCCTCGGGCTTGCGTGGACCTACGACCACCCCCGCGACGTGTTCGCTGAGATGCGCAGCTGCATGACCTCGATGAGCGGGATCAGTTGGGAACGCCTGATGCGCGATAGCTCGGTGACCTATCCCTGCGCGGGCGACGATGACCCGGGCCAGGAAATTATTTTTGGCGATGGGTTTCCGACCGAATCAAAGCGCGGAAAACTTGTTCCCGCCGGCATCATTCCGCCCGACGAACAACCCGATAGCGACTACCCGATGGTGCTGACCACCGGGCGTATGCTTGAGCACTGGCATACCGGTGCCATGACGCGGCGCGCGGATATTCTTGATTCAATAGAACCCGAAGCAGCCGCGCATATTTCGCCCGATGATTTTGCCGGCCTCGGGATCAAGCCGGGTGACCGGGTTTGCATTGAATCGCGGCGTGGCACGGTTGAACTTTACGCGCGCATCGATGGCGGGGTTCCGCAAGGCGTCGTCTTTATCCCGTTTTGCTACGTCGAAGCGGCCGCGAACCTGCTGACCAATCCGGCCCTCGATCCGTTCGGTAAGATTCCCGAGTTCAAATATTGTGCGATTCGGGTGGCCAAGCTGCCGCAGGTTCAAGCCGCCGAATGAATAGGCAGGCCGCGCCCCAGCGTGGTCTTACGCATCGGGTTCGGTCATTAAGGCGCATAGTTCGTCGATCTCTGAGCGAACCGAGTGGGCTGCTTTGACCTCGATGTCGCGATAGCGGCGAATGATCTCAAGGCCGAATGCGGTAATCACGGCACCGCCGCCATTGGCGCCGCCGGTCGCAGTGGTGATCACCGGTTCGCAAAAGCAGCGATTAAGAGAATCGACGAGCATCCAGCAACGCCGATAAGACATCCCCAGTTCGCGCGCGGTCGCGGAAATCGAGCCGGTTTGAGAAATAGTTTCGAGCACCCGAGCCTTTCCCGGCCCCAGCGTCGTTGCCGATCCGAAAAGGATACGAACTTGTGGTTGATCGCCGTGGGATGCGTCCGCCATCTATGACCCTTTGGTGATCGATCTGCGGATCAAACGAGGCGGGACGCGGAGTGTCAAGTCGCGGCACGCCCGATTGCAGTATCGTCGATACCAATCTGACTGTGTAGTCATCAAATGCGATGGACGGGATAGGAAAAATTGGCCGCGCCGGTTTTGCGACGATCGGCTTCATCATCGCGGCAACCGTAGGTACGATCGCCAGCCCTGCGGCACCGGCCAAGCGTCGCGTCGTCGACGATCGGATCGTCGTTACCTTTCCAGATGCCACATCGATCGAGCAGCGAACGGCGATCCTAGAATCGATTGCCCAGGCCGATGCAGAGATTCGCGACCGCTTCGACCTCGCCAAACGCGACTACAGCATCGCCGTCGTCGCTCACAAAGCGGGTGGACTCTCCGAAGGTTAGCGGTCGAGCATCACGATCCCCACCAACTATCTGTCGGCGTGGGGCCATGGCGTCATCTGGCACGAGATTGCTCACACTTACACCGGCCGACCGCAGGACTTCCTCTCACGAAGCAGCTATCGACTGCCGCAGTTCTATATCGAAGGGCCTTGCCGTGTGGGTGGAGAATCGTCTCGGTCCCGGCAATCTCGATCTCCACCAGACGGTTAGCACGCGCGGCTGGCACCGGGTTTTTCCGGTAAAGCGGACGATTCTCGAATTCGATTACTACAATGCGCGTGGCACGCGCTCGATGCACTACGCCGTCGCCGGATCCTTCGTCCAGTTCCTAATCGATGAGGTCCTTGGCGGCGATATCGCGGGATTCCAACGTTTCTACCGCCGTCACCAAAACAATTACGCCAAACACTTCGGAAAATCCTTCGGCCAACTCGCCGATGCGTGGGCGGCTTTCGTCGAAGCGATGGCCGCGTCCTAGTGGATTTCATCCACTAGGACATCTCGGCTAGCAATAGCGCCGCCGATTCAAGATCCTCCGGCCGGTTGGCGTTAAAAAACGGATCGATCGGCTCGCAGTCGTAACCGACTTCGATCAGGCCGTGCGTTGCGGTCCACGCATCGATCTTGCGGGTTCCCTCGTCGACCATAGCCCGCTCGAGATCGTCCTTGAGCGATCCGTGCCACAGACCAAACACCGGGTGCGACCGCCCGCCTGACGCCGCACAGACGACCTTGGCGCCCTGTTCGGTTGCTACCGCGCGCATGCGGGAGACGAGATCGAGCGGGAAAAACGGTGCATCGGTTGGAAACGTCGCCAGCCAGGCGGTTTCGGACTGCCGGGCGGACAGCCACGTTAACCCGCTCAGGACACCGGCCAGGGGCCCCGCGAAGCCGTCGATGACGTCGGGCACGACGGTGAGCCCGTAGGACGCAAATCGGCCGGGGCCGCCGTTGGCATTGAGTAAGAGGTGCGATACTTGGGAGCGTGCGCGTGCGATCGCACGCGCCAGCAGGGTCTCACCGGCAAGCGTGCGAAGGCACTTGTCGCCGC
This sequence comes from Alphaproteobacteria bacterium, assembly GCA_963583675.1. Classification (GTDB taxonomy): domain Bacteria; phylum Pseudomonadota; class Alphaproteobacteria; order SHVV01; family SHVV01; genus CAUZWH01. The sequence goes on along the minus strand of CAUZWH010000022.1, from coordinate 1,444 downwards.
CGCCCATACGACGCGCCTGGCCGCCGGCGAGAAGCAAGCCAACGACGCCTTCGCCTCCGGACTCAACCGGCATCGTCGGCGATGCTCGCTTTGCGTTGGATCTTACCGGTCTCTTCGGGAACTTGATCGGGATCGGCGTCGTAGATAATGCGCGACTCCCCGGCCAGGGCAATGAATCGTTTACCCTTGGCCCGACCGATCAGCGTTAGGCCTGCCTGGCGGGCGAGTTCGACGCCCCACGCCGTAAACCCCGACCGCGAGATCAGGATTGGGATCTCCATCTGGACGCATTTGATAACCATTTCGCTGGTCAACCGCCCGGTCGTGTAGAAGAGTTTCCCCGTCGGTTCGACGCTATTGAGGAACATGTAGCCGGCAATCTTGTCGATTGCATTGTGCCGACCGACATCCTCCATATAGACCAATGGCTGGTCCTCTGCGCACAGCACACAGCCATGGATTGCCCCGGCCTCGAGATAGATGCTGGGGCAGGTGTTGATCGTTTTGCTCAAGGCGTAGAGCCAGGACGTGCGAACCACGGCATCCGGATCGAGCCGTATGGTTTCGAAACTCTCCATAACGTCGCCAAACACCGTGCCCTGCGCGCAGCCCGAGGTCAGTGTCTTTTTCCGCAGCTTGTCTTCGAAGTCGGTCTCTCGTTTGGTTCGCACGACGACGACGTCAAGGTCCTCGTCATAATCGATCGCGACGATCTCGTCATCGCGCCGCAGCATGTTTTGGTTGAGCAGATAGCCCACGGCAATGAAATCGGGGAAATCGCCGATCGTCATAACGGTGACGATCTCTTGGCCGTTGAGGAACAACGTCAGCGGCCGCTCAACCGGGACCGCGATCTCGACCGGCTGACCCCGATGATCGACCCCGGTCACGCGATGAACCAGGCGCGGATCCTTAGGATTCGGCTTAATGAAAAAGTCCGTAGCTGCGGGTGTCTCGTTCATGTTCGCGACGATAGCGGTGCCACCTGTTCCCAACAAATCGCCGATCCCAGGCCTAGGGCGACACAAACCAGACACGTGGCGATTGACTTCTGTTGTATTCAACCGAATATAACGCTAGCAGGGTAACGACGCGAAGTGCTTATCAAACCGTACACGCCATGATCGACCCATTTGGACGCGCGATAACCTATCTGCGCGCATCGGTCACCGACCGTTGCGACTTCCGCTGCTTCTATTGCATGGCGGAAGACATGACCTTTTTACCGAAATCCGACGTGCTCAGCCTCGAGGAGCTAGACCGTTTGTGTTCGGCCTTCGTCGCCAGGGGGGTGCGCAAGCTCCGGCTGACCGGCGGTGAACCGCTGGTTCGACGCAACGTGATGGGCCTGATCGAGAGCCTCAGCCGCCATCTCGAGAGCGGTGCGCTGGACGAGCTGACGCTCACCACGAACGGAAGCCAACTCGCCAAGCACGCCCAAGCA
>CAUZWH010000021.1:0-15328 GCA_963583675.1 Alphaproteobacteria bacterium | reverse complement strand
ACCATCCCCCAATATCTATTGGCCAAATAAGGGCGAGTTCGGGACCTGCCGCCGTCAGTCCATATCCGCCAGCGCCTGTTGTAGAGAATGCTTGGTGTAGCCAAACTTGTCGAACAGCTTGGCCGCCACGTCGTCCGGCAGTTTCTGGCTCGACGACAGCGCTTGGTAGGTGTTGCCATACAATGCCTGAAGCAGTTCGACGGCGCGCGGGTCGTCAAAATGCTTATCGATGAAAAAATCCTTGAGCGCAAAACGACGCTCCTCAGATAATCCAGCCAAGAACTCCGTTAGCTGATTTTCGTTGTCGCTCATCGCTTTCCCGAGCCTCCTTCTTCACCCTAAGCCGCATCGCTGATCGCCTCGTCGCCGAACGGCTCTTCCTTTAGGAACCGCCGCACCAGCGTATTGAAGCGCTCGGGATGCTCCATGTGCGGCGCGTGTTTGCATTTGTCGAAGCCGACCAGCGTCGAGTTGGCGATCTTGGCCGCAGCCTCCTCGGCCCGTGCGAAGATCACGCGGGGATCGTTCATGCCCCAGATCAGCAGCGTCGGCACGGCGATCTCACCGAGCCGCTCGGCCGTGCGATAGGGCCGCATCGCTTCCACATCCATGATCCCCTCCATGCGCATCTTGTAGGCATCGAGCGCGCCCGGCAGCACGTAGGTCGTGAGCTGGCTGAGGATCAATTCGGGTGGCACCGCATCGGGATCGTAGAACACGTTCTGCATGCGCTTGAGGCAGGCTTCGTAGGTCGGGTTGCCATAGGCCGAGATGCCGTTGGCATAGGACTCCTTCAGCTTGCTGCCGATCTCTTCCGCCGGCAGGGTTCCCGACCCCGAGCTGATCAGGATCAGTTTTTCGACCCGGTCCGGGATCTCAAAATAGGTCAGCATCGCCGTCATCGCGCCGAGTGAACTCCCGGCGATCGCGAATTTGTCGAAGCCAAGCTGGTCGGCCAGCCCGATCAAGTGCTTCACCGTATAAGGATGCGGCGGCCCATCCTTCCAGTCGCCGACCCCGGTAAAGCCGGTGCCGATGCAATCCGGCGCGATCACCTGAAAATCTTCGGCCAGCGCATCGATGTTGCGCAACCAGCACTCACCGGAAACGCCGACCCCGTGAATGAGCAGCAGCGGATAGCCGGATCCCTCGTGGTGGTAGCGGGTCGGGATGCCGTTGACTTCGGTGAACTTCACTCGCATCGGATTTCGCTCCTTGTCTGGAGTTTCTGAAAAATAGCTGCCCCCCCCCCGATGGGTGGAGAGGGAGCCCACGGAGCGACCGAAAAGCGCGCGCCCACAAAAGAAACACCCTCTCCCCCGGGGGGAGGGTGGGGTGAGGGGTTTTGTTTGTTTTTAGCATCTACGATTACGCGTTAGGCCGCCTTGCTGCGGTCGTCGTCGACCGTCTCGCCCTGCAGGAACCGGCGCGCGAGATCGTTAAAACGATCGGGCACCTCGATGTGCGGCTGGTGGCCGCATTCATCTATCCCCACCAAGGTCGAATTGGGGATTTTGTCGGCCGCCTCGATTGCGCGCTGATAGATCACGCGGGGATCGTTCATCCCCCACACCAACAGCGTTGGCACTTTGATCTGATCGAGGCGCTCGGCGACACGGTAGGGACGGCAGGCGTCCAGATCCATCAGCCCTTCCATGATCTTCGAGTAGTTCTCCTTAACGCCGGGACGCGCATAAAGCGTGACTTGCATCCACACGAGTTCATCGGGAATGCGCTCGGGGTAGTGGTTGATGCGCCCGAGCCGCGCCCGGCAACTCTCGAAATCAGGGTCCTCCATCGCCGACAGGCCATTCTTGTAAGCGCCCTTGATCGATTTGAGCATTTCCTCTTCCGACAGCGTTGCTGAGCCCGAGCTGATCATGATCAGTTTCTCGACCCGATCGGGCATATCGAAATAGGTGAGAATGCACAGCATTGCGCCGAACGAGCTGCCGCACATAGCGAACTTGTCGAACCCGAGCTGATCGGCCAGCGCCTTGAGATGGGCGACCACATGGGGCTGCGGCGCGCCGCTGGTGAAATCGCCGGTGCCGGTAAAACCATGCCCGACGGTATCGGGGGCAACCACCGTGAAATCCTTGGCCAACGCGTCGATGTTGCGCAGCCAGGCGTCGGACGAAATTCCCGCGCCGTGCACCAGCATCAGCGGCGGCCCGCCGTCACCCTCATGGTAGTAGCGCGTGGGTATGCCGTTCACGTCGGTGAATTTTACCCGCATCGATCCCCCTATCGGTTGCCGCGCACCGCTTAGCTCGGCGATTTGCCGCATGTTCGTTCGCCGCGCCGACCCTGTCAAACGACACCCGCCCAAGTCCGCTTCCGTAAAGTTTTACAGGGGTGCGAAGGGCAAGGATTCAGTAACGTTGGCCTGGTAGCTTGATCCAAGAGAAAGCCAACTGGATGGCAAGTCAGGTAGTTCCAAATCAGGGACCGCATTGGCGCGTTCAGGCCGCCGACTACAGCCGCGGCGAACTGGTCGCCGACCACGCCGTTCACGTGGTTGGCGTTGCCAGCGCCCTGTTGGCCGCGCCGGCGCTGCTCGCACTGACCATCCAACGCGACGACCTGCCTCTGATCACTGGGGTCGCGCTCTATCTAGCTGGCCTGGTTACGATGCTGGCGAGTTCGGCGCTCTACAACACGGTCGGTCTCGGACCCCGCCGCGATTTCTTTCGCACCCTCGATCAGATGGCGATCCTGCTGATGATTGCCGGCACCTACTCGCCCTTCACCCTTGCCCAAGGCACGGACTGGGGGCTCGGCTTCTTCGTCTTCGTGTGGCTCGTCGTCGGGCTGGCGGTCGTCAAAAAATTTCTCTGGCCCGATCAATATGAACGCATCGCCCTCGGTCTCTACATAATCCTCGGCTGGCTGATGCTGGTTGCGTTGGTTCCGCTCCTGCCAACCCTGTCGCTGACCAGCACCACCCTGCTCATGGTCGGCGGCGGGCTCTATTCCGTCGGCATTCTGTTCCATCAATGGCGCCACCTACCCTACCAAAACGCGATCTGGCACGCTCACGTCCTGGCCGCGGCATCCTGCCACTTTGGGGCGATCCTCGAAGGGTTGGTGCTGCGCTAAGCGCGCGACGCCAAAGCCGGCCGGCATGACGGTTCAACAGCCGGATCATCCCCAACTGCCACCGTCGGTTGACCCCAGCGAATCGTGCTACGTTCCCAGAAAACACGCTCGTTAGGGAGGAAGACCATGACGCTCGTTATTAAAGGTGCCCACATCGTCACCGGCGATGGGGCCGACACCCGTTACGACAAGGGCGACATCGTCGTCGAAGCCGATCGCATCACCGCGCTCGGTGCTGATGCAGGCGCGGCTGCGGCTACCGGTGGCGCGGAGATCATCGACGGGGCGGCGCTGATCGCGATGCCGGGCTTCGTCAATGCCCACATTCATTCCAGTGAGGCCTTCCAGCAGGCGGTCTACAAGAACGCGCCGCTCGAGCCATGGCTCCTGGAGGCGCATTCGCCGTTCGGCTCACGCCTGCCGACCGCGCGCGAGCATTATCTCACCAGCATGTTGTCGGGCATCCTGGCGATTCGTGGCGGCGCTACCACCGTGCAGGACGATTTCATCCACATTGCCGCAACCCCCGATGCGCAGGATCACTCGATTCAGGCCTATTACGATCTCGGCATCCGCGCCTGGTCGGCGGTCGACATGTGGGACGTGCCGTTCAGCGAAACCCTGCCCTACGTCGAGGAGCTGTTTCCGCCCGAACTCAAGGCCGATTTCGACGCCCTGCCCATCGCCGACGCCGAGCATTGGCTCAATCTGTTCCAGGCGCATTTCGACAAATGGCACGAGCGTGACGGCTTAATCCGGGTGCACATCGCCCCGTGCGGCCCGCAACGAGTAACGCCCGAACTGTGGCGCGAAATCGACAAACTTTCGGCCAAACACCATATCCCACTGCACAGCCACTGCCTCGAAACCCGCCTGCAGGCGATCGAATCACGCTGGCGCCACGGCAAAAGCTTCGTCGAATATCTCAGCGATCTCGACATGCTGTCTGACCGGCTGACCCTGGTGCACGCGATCTGGGTTACCGAGCGCGACATTTCGCTGATCGCCGAAGCCGGCGTGTCGATTATTCACAACTCGTTGTCCAATCTGAAGACCGGCGCCGGCGTCTGCCCGTTGCGCAAATATTTCGATGCCAACGTTGCGGTGGGTCTCGGCACCGATGGAGTGTGCACGGCCGACGGCGCCGATATGGTCGAGGCGATCAAGGCAACCGCCCTAATGCACACGCTCGGCACGCTCGATTATCCCAATTGGATCGACGCCAAGGATGCCTTCCGCCTGGCGACCACCGGCGGCGCCGCGACCGGGCTGATGAGCGAGCAGGTCGGCAGCCTCGAAATCGGCAAGAAGGCCGACATCATCCTGCTCGACCGCAACGATTGGGGTTTCATCCCGTTCTCCGACCCGGTCCACCACCTCGCTTATTCGGTCAATTCGGAGGTGATCCGCCACTCGATCATCAACGGCAAAGTCGTGATGCGCGACCGCAAGATGACCACGATCGATGAGGCCGAGATCCACGCTGAGATCCGCGAAACCGCCGAAAAGTTTCTCCACGAAGAAGTCCCCGCGATGCGCAAGGGCGCGGCGCCCTACCAGCCCTACATGCGCGAGATGTACCTCAAGGCCTACAACACACCACTCGACCTACCGCACTACCCACGCTTCCCCGACGTCGACAGCTAGTGGATGAAATCCAACAGGCGTGGTTTCGTAAATCGTCGAATGAGGTAGCTCATGAGCGTATTTGACCTGCCCGTAACCGACGCCTTGCTTTCCACCACGCGGGCGGTGCGCAAGCGGCTCGACTTCGAACGCCCGATGCCACATCAGGTGATCCGCGACTGTTTGGAGCTGTCACAGCAGGCGCCGACCGGCGGCAACAGACAGGGTTGGCGCTGGCTGGTGGTGACCGAGGCGGAAAAACGCAAAGCGTTGGCCGAGATCTATCGCCAGGGCGCCGGCAGCTATCTTGAGGACGAATACCGAGTGGCAATCGCCGATGGTCGGGCCACAGACGCCCGTGTTTATGAATCCGCGCTGTATCTCGCCGATCGGATGCAGGATGTGCCCGTTCACGTCATTCCCTGCATTCGCATCGATCGTCTTCCCGCCGACCCGCCGCCCAGCGTCTGGCCCAGCCTGATGGGATCGATCCTGCCGGCAGTATGGAGTTTTCAACTGGCGCTACGCGCCCGCGGTCTCGGCTCGGCGTTCACTACCTTGCATCTCAAATGTGCCGACGAAGCCGCACAGTTGCTCGGTATACCCGACGATATCATGCAGGTCGCGCTACTACCGGTCGCCTATACCATCGGTACCGAATTTAAGCCTGCCAAACGCCCCCCGGCGGACGAGATCACCCATTGGGAGCATTGGCAGGCAGATCGAGACGTCTCGGCTGCGACGTAGCAGCCCTGCGGCTTTGAGTCGCGGGTGCCCATCACCCCGGCTGTAAGTTCTAGCCCGCGTCGACATGCACGGCGCGACGCAGCGCCGCGCGGGCAAGCAGGCGTGTAGAATCGAGCGTCGGCAGCGACGAGTTCGTATCGCCGATAATCAATGGGAATTCGGTGCAGCCGAGAATCACCGCGTCGCACCCGGCCTGCTTCAATCGGTCGGTGACGCTTTGAAAAAAGGCAATCGCCTCTGGCTCAAACACCCCATAAACCAATTCCTCCATGATGATGCGGTTGAGTTCATCGCGCTCCGCGGGCTCGGGGCGGACGAAGTCCAAGCCGCGAGCGGCGAGCTTCTCCGGGTAGACGTCGCTGTCGATGAGCCATCGCGTACCCATCAGCGCCAGGCGCCGAAATCCGCGTTCGGCCGCCGCGGCGGCGACCACCTCGGCAATATGCAGCCAAGGCAGCGGCGAGCGCGCCGCCACCAAGGGTAACGCCGTGTGGATCGTGTTGTCCGGGCAGATCAGAAAGTCGGCGCCGCTACCCGCAAGCTTTTGCGCCGACGCGAGCATCAACTCGCCAACACCATGCCAATCGCCGCGCTCGAGGCAGGCTGCGTAGTCCGCCAGCGATGGCGTATGCATCGAAACTTCCGGGTGCCCGTGCGGGCCGAGGTACTTGGCACCCTCCGTGCAGATCGTCCGGTAGCACAGCGCCGCACCTTCGGCCGAACAGCAAACAATGCCGATATGCTGGATCATTGTGATGGCTCTGGTTTGGCGATCAGTCTCACGCTTGTCGGTTCAGACGGGTTCATCGCGGCTGCCCACGATACTTCATCTAACACGCGCGGGCTTGGCATGATCGTGCCAAGCTCGCCTAATAGCAGACTTGGGTAACGAGGATAGATACGTATGAGTGATATGAGTGCCACCAAGTACGTGGTTGCGACCGACGTCGGTGGAACCTGTACCGACACTATCGTGTTTGCCGCGGGCGAGCCGCTCTATCTCGGCAAGGCGTTATCGACACCGCCCAACTTCGCCGACGGTGTATTGAACTCGATCGCCAACGCCGCCGCCGGGATCGGGATAAGCAATGCCGACCTGTTCGCGCAAACCTCGATGTTCGTGCACGGCTCCACCGTGGTCGACAACGCGCTGCTCACCCGCGACGGCGCCAAGACCGGCCTGATCACCACCGAGGGATTCGAAGACACCCTGGCGGCAACGCGCGGCGCCTACGGTCGCTGGGCCGGGCTCAGCGAAGATCGCATCAAGCACCCGGTAAAGACCGATCGTGCTGCCCCCCTGGTCGACGCCGATTGCATCCGCGGCGTGCGTGAGCGCGTCGATTACAAAGGCGCGGTATTGGCGCCGCTCGACGAGGAAGCGACCGAAGCCGCGTTGCGCGAGTTGTTGGACACCAAAGGTGTCAGCGCTATCGCGGTGTGCTTCCTGTGGTCGTTCTACAACGCCGACCACGAGCGCCGCGTTGCCGAGATCCTCAAACGGATTTCACCGGACACTTATGTCAGCCTGTCCTGCGACGTCGCGCCGGTGCCTGGTGAATACGAGCGCACCTCAACCACAGTGATTAACGCCTATGCCGGGCGTATCACCCGCGACTACATCGCTAATTTGCAGGGCCTGCTCAAAAGCGGCGGTTACGACGGACCCGTTCTTGTCATGCAGGGCTATGGCGGTCTGCTTCCCGCCAACGCCGCCGGCGACCGCTCGGTCGGGATGATCGAGTGCGGGCCCGCGGCCGGGGTTATCGGCAGCCGTTATCTCGGCGAAATCATGGGCGATGCCGATGTCATCGCCGCCGATATGGGCGGCACCACTTTCAAGGTCGGTGTCATCCAGAACGGCGAGCTCGAATTCGCGCGCGAACCGATGGTCGATCGATTCCACTATCTCGCGCCTAAAATCGAGGTGGTATCGATCGGCGCCGGTGGCGGGTCGATCGTTGCCCTCGAAGAAGGCACCAATATTCCCCAGGTCGGCCCGCGCAGCGCCGGCGCCCGCCCGGGGCCGGTGTGCTACGGCCAGGGCGGCACCGAGCCGACCCTGACCGACGTGATGACGCTGATCGGCTACATGGACCCCGGCACTTTCCTCGGCGGTTCGATCCAGCTTGATATCGACGCCGCGCGTCGGGTGTTCGACGAAAAGATCGCCCAACCGATGGGCATGGCGACCGACGAAGCCGCGTTCGGCATCTACCGCATCGCCGCCGCCCAGATCGCCGATCTCATCCACGAGATTACGGTCGAGCGCGGCCTCGACCCACGCGATTTCGTCCTCCACGCTTTCGGTGGCACCTGCGGCCTGCTGTGCGGCGTGTTTGGCGAGGAGCTCAACGTCAAACGCATCGTCATCCCCTACACGGCCGCGGTTAATGCCTCGTTCGGTTTGGTCTCGGCCGACATCGTGCACACCTATTCGGTAACCAAAAGCGTGCTCGTGCCGGCCCCGGCCGACGAGATCAACGCGCTCTACGCGCCGCTGCTGGAAACTGCCCAGGCCCAACTCGCCGACGATGGCTTTGACGCTGACCGCATCCAACTCGACTACGCCGTCGATCTCCGCTACGCCCGACAGGTCCACGAGGTGACCACGCCGATCCGCAAACGTGGCGTGCTCACCGATGCCGATATCGCCACCCTGGTCGACGATTTCGAAGCGCTCTACGAACGCAAATATGGCAAGGGGTCGGCCTATCGCGATGCCGGCATGGAGATGACGATGTTTAGGCTCACCGCGCGCGGCCTCATGACCCGGCCCGAGATCGAGAAAATGGGCGCCGAATCGGCGGATCCGTCGGCCGCCCAAATCGGCCGGCGCGATATATTCGTCGAGGCTAAGGGTGGTTTCGCGCCCGGGGATATTTACGACTTCGACAAACTGCGTCCGGGAAATGCCATCACTGGACCGGCAGTGATTCACACACCCATCACGACCATGGTGCTGCAGCAAAACCAAACCGGGCGCATGGACGAATACCGCAACGTCGTCATCGAATTCACGGGATAAAGAACATGATCGATCCCATCACCTTCCAGATTATTCGCCATCGGCTTTACCGCGTGGTTGAGGAAGCCGTGATCACGCTCAAAAACGTGTCCGGCAGCGCCATCACCAACGAAGGCCACGATCTCATGGTCTCGCTCTATCGGCCCGATGGAACCCTGCTGATGGGCGGGGTCGGCTTCCTCCACCATCTCACCAGCGCGGCCGAGGCCTGCAAATCGGTGCAGCGGCGCTTCGCCGGCAAGATCTACGAAGGCGACGTCTATCTCCTGAACGACCCCTATACGGCTGCGCTGCACACCTCTGACATCTACCTGATCGCGCCGATCCATCATGCCGGCCAGTTGGTCGCCTGGAGCGCGTGCTTCGTCCACGTCTACGACATCGGCGCCATGAGCCCCGGTGGCTTCAGTCCCGATTCGGTCGACATCTACACCGAAGGATTTTCCTCGCCCGGCATCAAACTGGTCGAGCGCGGCGAGATGCGTGACGACGTGCTCGACACCTTCCTCAACATGGTGCGCTCGCCCGAGATGGTCGCGCTCGATATCTCGTCGATGATCGCCTGCAACAATGTTGCGCGCGAACGGATGCTGGCGATGATCGACAAATATGGTTTCGAGACCGTCGATGCCGCCTGCGCCGAGCTGATCGATCAATCCGAACGCCTGCTGCGCGAACGGCTGCGCGAGTTGCCCGACGGCGCCTGGGAATCACGCCAATACATCTCGGTCAAGGACGAGGTCTTCAAGGTCGTCCTTAAGATGACCAAGCAGGACGACGAATTGGTGTTCGACTTCACCGGCTCGAGCCCGCAGGCCCCCTACGCCATCAACTGCACCTACTGGGCTTCGCTCGGCGGCCTGTTCGCGCCGCTGTTTCCGCTGCTGTGCTACGATATCACCTGGAACGAAGGCGTGATCCGGCCGATCAAGATGATCGTGCCCGATGATTCAATCGTGAACTGTACACGCCCGGCGCCGATTTCGGTCGCCACCGTCGGTGCCATCCAGTCGGTCAACTCGGCCGCCTGTCTCACCATCGGCAAAATGCTCGACGCATCCGAGAAATACAAAGAAGAGGCGACCGCGGTGTGGCACGCCAACCATTTCGCGATCTTCATGTTCGGGCAGAATCAGCACAACCGCGAGGCTATCGGCATCCTCACCGAGGTCTTCGCCGGCTCGGGCGGCGCCCGCACCTTTGCCGATGGCGTCGATCTCGGCGGCGAGATCCCCAACCCGATTTCGCGCATGGCCAATGTGGAGACCATGGAAGCCGGGTTCCCGCTACGCTACCTGTTCCGGCGCCGCTTCACCGATTCCGGCGGTCCCGGCGAATTCCGCGGCGGCACCGGTATGGAGTTCTGCATCGTGCCGCACGACGCCCCGCAAGGCGGCATGCACTATGTGGTGTCCGGCAAGGGCACCGACTTCCCGATGAGCGACGGCCTGTCCGGCGGTTATCCCGGCGCGCCCTGCAAATACATCTGGGTCCGCAACAACGACGCCGACGCCAGCGATCGAAACCTCGACTACGCCTTCGCCCAAACCATCGATGACATGCCCGGCGAACAGGAAAGCGTGAGCTGGGGCGTCTATCCCCTGCTCGGCGAGGACGCGCTTTTTGTGCAGTGGGATGGCGGCGGCGGCTACGGCGACCCGCTGCAGCGCATACCCGGTGCCGTGCTGGCCGATGTCAGCGCGGGAACCGTGACCGAAGCAATCGCCGATCGTGTGTTCGGGGTGATCCTCGATAGCGACAAGCAAGCCGTCGACCAAGGGGCCACCGAAACCCGCCGCCAGGAAATACGCTCGCAGCGTTTGATGGATGCGGCCGAGTGACGCGCCGATTCTCGCGTACTCTGGTCGTCAATGACGGAGACGGCGGCGCCGTCGCGCATGTGTGTTGTGGCACTTGCGATCACCCGCTCGCAGCCAACGGCACGCCGTGGAAGCCCGGTGCCAAGCTGGTCGCATCCCCAGTAACCGGCCTCGGTGGCGACCGCTGGATCGCCGGCGAGCGGGTGGTCTTGCGCCAGTTCGTCTGCCCCAATTGCGGTGCCCTGCTCGACACCGAAACCGCCCTCCCCGAAGACCCCTTTCTCAACGATGTGCTAACCAGGTAAGCGCTGGGCATCAAATTATTTCAGGTTGTCACCCCAGCGAAGGCTGGGGTCCATGAACACGGACCTCTATCGATAGCTATGGCCTGGCGTCGAGCGGCGGTGTTCTTGGATACCGGCTTTTGCCGGTCTGATCGATGCTGGCCCCTTTAAAACCCGACCCGGTCGCCGCCTTTCAAGGCAAGGATCGAGCGTGCTTCGGCCGGCGTTGCAACTTCGAGCGACAGCCCCTCTAGAACCGCCCGCATCTTGCGAACTTGATCGGCGTTGTGCTTGGCCAATTCGCCCGGCGCAATCCACAACGAGTCTTCCAGCCCGACACGGACATTGGCGCCCATCGCCGCGCCGATCGTTGCCAGCGGAATTTGATTGCGCCCGGCCCCCAGGATCGACCACACGAAGGCGTCGCCGAACAGTCTCTGCGCGGTTCTGCGCATGTGCATCAGGTCCTCGGGATCGGTGCCAATGCCGCCGAAAATACCGAACACGGATTGCACAAACAGTGGCGGCTCAACGATTCCCTGATCGAGAAAATAGGCCAGGTTGTACAAATGGCTGATGTCGTAGCACTCGAACTCAAACCGTGTGCCGTTCTCGCGGCCCACCCTCAGAATGCGTTCGATATCGGCATAGGTGTTTTTGAAAACCAGGTCGCGGCTATTTTCGAGATGTTCGCGTTCCCACTCGTGTTTGAATTCCGTGTAGCGGTTCAACATCGGAAACAATCCGAAGTTCATCGAACCCATATTGAGCGACGCGACCTCGGGCTTGAACACTGTGGCCGGCTGCAAGCGCTCGTCGACATGCATGTGCGGGCTGCCGCCGGTGGTGATGTTCACCACCGCATCGGTCGATTGCTTGATGCGTGCGAGAAACGGGCGGAAGGCTTCCGGATCCTGGGTTGGACGACCGTCCTGCGGATCGCGGGCATGGAGATGAATGACCGTCGCGCCGGCTTCGGCGGCGCCGATCGCCCCATCGGCAATTTGGTCGGCCGTCACAGGCAAATACGGCGACATCGACGGCGTATGTATCGCGCCGGTTACAGCGCAAGTAATGATTACTTTGTTGGCGGTTGCCACTCTGTCCTCCCCGCTGTTGTTTGGCTCGCTCTTAGGCGACCCGACGTTGACCGGCGCCAGAAGCGACCCGGTGCCGGCCGATGAAAAAGTTCGGTGGGCGTAGGCCCCGCCTTCACCAACCCCTGACGCAGCAGGTTCATCTGCCCGTCATTGAGCCGCATCGTTGGTTGCCGAATCGGCCTGCCGTTGAAGTCGTTGAGCCAGCCTTGATATTTCCACAGTATCCGATGGATGAACTACGTGTGCGGCATACAAGCGTTGGCCGCCTGATTGGCTTTGCGCGCGGGAGTAGTCGTAAATATCCTGAGCGGATTTGGGGTAGAAGTTGGCCGGAAATGGCGGTCGAGATAACCCGTGCATTGATGGATCGACCCAAGGCCCTGATCAGGCCCATGTCGGCGTGCCGCGTTCCCGGTTTAACGTAGAGGTCGCACAGGATCGGATGCATAGACTTGGGTGGCTTCGCCCGCAAATGTCGCGATGCTGCCGAGGGTCCCGACTTTCATGCGCGCTTCGGTCATGGTCGCTGGCGAGTGGCTGGCTGCGCTACTGCGGTGCCACCTCGATCGTGCCGGTACTGGCGAACCCCGGCTTGGGCACCCCGCCCGCATGTCGATGGTGTCGAGCGTCGGCGGCAACCGTCTGGCTTCGCGCGGGGTGTGCTTATCGAACTCCTCCATGCCGTTGGTGTATTCCACAGTCATGCCGTCCGGGTCGAGGAAGTAGAGGAACACGCTGCCCGAGGGGACATGGCGCCCGGGCCCGAACACGATATCGACGCCGGCCTTGGGGAGCCGGTTGGTGCCGCGGCCGACGTCATCGAGATCGCGAACCATCAGGGCAAAATGGTGCAACTGATGGGCGTCGGCGCGAACGAGCGCGAGCGAGTGATGATAGGGGTTCGGGTGGCAGCGCTGGAACGCGAGCTCACCATTATCGCCCTTCATGTGATCGAAAACGCGAAATCCAAACTGCGTCGTCAGCCACGCAAACGACTCGTCAAAGTCGGTGATGTTGATAACGCAGTGAGTGCTGGCGAGTTAGCGGCTCTGAAGCCGGCGCGTCGGCCACGGAATTCTGGCTTGCGGCGTTCACGCTTTCGGCAGGTCTTCGAAGACCGAAACGAGTTCGATGGCGGGTTTCCGGCAGGGGCCGAAGCGAACGTCGACGCCCCTGGCGGTTAGACACGCACGCGCCTGTAGGTTGATAAATCCGCAGATAAGCCGGGTCACGCGTTGCTCGGTGAGGAGGGCGAAAATCCAATCTCCGGTCCAAGCCTGGTTCTTGAAATACAGCGGTGGGGGCCGTTCTGATCTAACCACGGCAATGCAGCCGGCCTTGGCGAAAAACGGCGATAGCGGCGAGGTATCGCTTAGCGCGGTCAGCGTCAGTCCGACGACGATCTCGCGTCGCCTGTTGATTTGCTTCATTTCGCCGTACACTAAATTTGCGGACCAACGAGAGTGCTAACTCAGGTTAATCCGCGCGAGCGAGAAAATATGGCCTCCGACGCTAGGTCGAAACCGCGAATCCCGGTCGACTGTCACGCCTGTCATGTGCGCGATATGGGGATCTGCGCCGCGCTCACCGAGAACGAACTCGACGCCATTGATACCTACCGCAATGATCGTCGCGTCATCACCCCAGGCCGGGACTTCCTGCTCTAAGGCCAACCGACATCGGACTTTTACGTTCTGTTGGACGGGTGGGCCTACCTCTACGAAATCCTCGAGGATGGGCGGCGCCAAATTCTTGATTTCTCACTGCCCGGCGCCCTGATCGGATTTCAACCCCACGCCGCGAGCGAATTGACCTATTCGGCGCAAGCCTTGACCTCGATCTCGGTGTGCTCGTTTTCCCGCAAGCGGTTCAATGACTTTGCCCGCACTTACCCGGAAATGGCCTTACGCCTTGCCAGCATCGCCGCGCGCGACCAATACCTCGCCTTCCATCATTTGAGCAACATCGGTCGCCGCACGGCTCGCGAGCGGGTCGCCAATTTGCTGCTGGAACTGTTCTATCGTGCGCGCGTACAAAGTGACGTCGCGCCAGGCGACTCGATCGACATGCCCCTCACCCAGGAGCAGATCGGCGATGCCGTCGGGCTGACCAACATCCACGTGAACCGGATGCTCCGCGACCTCAGGTTGGCAGGGCTGCTAGAGATCATACCAGCCGTGCCGCCCAACCGGGGCGGCACGCTCCGGATCCTCGATCCCGATCGGCTCGCCGAGGAGGCCGGCTTCGTCGAGGATGTTGTCCTGGACGAGAACTAAAAAGCCCCAACCGCGGCCCCGACAGCGGCGCCCTCTCCTGCGTTAGAAGGTCGGGCGCATCCTCACGCTCGTCTGGTCGGGGATGGTCGGACGTTTAGCATCTACGAAATAGGAAGCGCGCCTAAGTGGGGTCGCGCCGGGGATCGACATCGATAAACAAATTCTCGCGCTGCCGCCTTTCGCGCCGAAGGTCGACGACCCCGCTGTGATGGCCCCAGCAATATTCGGCAAGAAACCGTTCGGCCGGCGCGACCGCTGGTTGGATGTACGTATTGAGAACCGCCCCAACTGCGACGCCGAGACCAACACCATTTTCATGAACTAAATTGGTCTAGTCTCCGGTTTCAGCGAGACAGCGGCGCGAGCGGCCGCATAATGACGGCGCCACGGCGCCATGATCATATCCGCCATCTCGGCGTTGGGTTCTTGGTAGAAAGTTGCTGCGAACGCCTCGCCCGCAGCAACCATAGGATTTCGCAGTTGCGATTAGCCGACTAGCTGGCGTCCTCTGCCATTTTCGGATTAATGAGCTGCACAGCGCATAGTTCGGCAGCACCCGCCACAGGCAATTTGACGCCAGGTAAGGTCACCCAACCGGCTTCCTCGATAAAGGTATCGCGCTTCCAGGAATCCATCTCCTTCAGAGACGCGAGCTGGGCCATTGCGGTATCGGCGGCGCCGAATTGACTGACGCAGACCGCGGCGGCCAAGGTGGCGCGAGCGCCCGCGGCAGCTTCGGTTGCCATTTTTTCAGCGGTGCTGCCTTTTACCCAGCCGCCCCAGGCGAAGCCGACGATCATCGTCGCAACGATGCTCCCCACACAAGCCCATGCAAGCACGGTTTTCGTCGCCTTGAAATCTTGTAGTCGTTGGCCAAAACCCTGTTCACCAGCCATGCGCTCTCCCATTTCATTGTATGGTTTCATGGCCGCTTTGCCTGGCTAGGCGGCGGCCCTTATGTGGATTTATTTCGGCCACGCGATCCTGGGCCGGTTCACATAGTCAACATATTGATGTTTTCAAAAAAACCCTACTATTTTTTCAATCATTATATTTATCGAGAAAATAACTCGCCAAAATAGAAAAATATTTCCAAGCATTACCCTCGATAAATCTTAATAAATATTGGCCCGAAATTTTATGAATCACGAGCCGGGCTGGGCGTATGCTTGGGCCACTCCGTAGAGATCGCGGGAGCCAATCACCTTGCCGGCTCACTTGATCGGTGGCCTAGGGGATAGAATCCAACATATGGTACCCATACGATCGCGTATCCCGGTAGCTCGGTAGGAGGAAGCCCGCAGGCGATGCCCCGATGGACCGTTGGGCATCGTCGAGGGGTTTT
>CAUZWH010000020.1:0-15551 GCA_963583675.1 Alphaproteobacteria bacterium | reverse complement strand
GCAGCGCCTGGACGCGCGGGTCGAACGGCGCATCGCTGCCGCGCGCAGCGTCGAGCGTGAGTGCACCTGTAATTAGGCTCGCAGCGAGCCGATCCTCGGCGGCGAATAGACCGGAAAGCGCCAGTGCCGTTGAAATCTGAGTACCGTTGAGCAGCGCGAGCCCTTCCTTCGGGGCCAGGTCGAGCGGCGCAATGCCGGCTAACCGTAGGCCATCGGCAGCCGGCATGATGCCCGCGGCGTGGCGGACATTGCCGACACCGATTAGTGCGGCGGCGAGGTGGGCCAGCGGCGCTAGATCGCCCGACGCACCGACCGAGCCCTTTTCCGGGATGCAGGGATAGATCTCGTGGTTGAGCAACGCGACGAGCGCTTCGATGACGATCCAGCGTACCCCTGAATGACCGCGCGCTAGGCCGATGGCCTTGAGCGTTAACGCCAGCCGTACCACCGCATCGTCGAGCAGCGGGCCGACCCCGGTCGCGTGCGACAGCACAAGGTTTCTTTGCAGGGTCGCGAGATCGCCATCGCTAATCCGTGTTTTGGCCAGGCTTCCGAAGCCGGTGTTGATGCCGTAGACCACGTTGCCGCAACTGATTACATCGCGCACGGTTTGCGCCGCGGCTTCGACAGCACCGCGGCAGCTCGGGTCCAGTTCGATCTCGGTGTGCGCCTGGTGGATGCGCCGGAGTAGCGCGAGGGGGACGGCCCCTGGTGTCAGCATTAAGGCGTTCGCCAACGTCAGTTTCCGATCATCGGCAGGTTGAGGCCCTGGTCACGGGCGCAGGCGATCGCTTCCTCGTAGCCAGCATCGGCGTGACGCATGACGCCCGTCGCTGGATCATTCCAAAGCACGCGTTCAAGGCGTTCGGATGCCTCGGCCGTACCGTCGCAAACGATGACCATTCCCGCATGCTGCGAGTAGCCGATGCCGACGCCGCCACCATGGTGAAACGATACCCATGTAGCGCCGCTCGCGCAGTTCAACAGCGCGTTGAGAAGCGCCCAATCCGACACCGCGTCCGAACCGTCCTTCATCCCTTCGGTCTCCCGATTGGGACTTGCCACCGAGCCGGAGTCGAGATGGTCACGACCGATAACAACAGGCGCTTCCAGCTCGCCGCTGGCGACCATCTCATTGAAGGCGAGACCGACACGATGGCGTTCACCGAGACCGATCCAACAGATCCGTGAGGGCAATCCCTGGAACTGGATGCGCTTAGCCGCCATGTCGAGCCAATTGTGGAGATTCGGATTATCGGGAATCAGTTCCTTCACCTTGGCATCGGTCTTGTAGATATCCTCGGGGTTGCCCGAAAGCGCGGCCCAGCGGAAAGGGCCAATGCCGCGGCAGAAAAGGGGGCGAATATAGGCCGGTACGAATCCGGGATAGGCAAAGGCATTTTCCAGGCCATGTTCGAAGGCCATCTGCCGCATGTTGTTGCCGTAGTCGACACACGGAATGCCGCGCTCGTGAAACGCGATGATCGCGGATACGTGCTCGACCATCGATGCCTTGGCCGCCATTTCCACGCCCTTGGGATCGCGCGCCTGTTCCTGTTCCCACTGCTCGAGCGTCCAACCCTTCGGTAGGTAGCCGTAAACGGGGTCGTGGGCAGAAGTCTGATCCGTGACCAAGTCGGGTTTGGCGCCGCGTTTGACGAGTTCCGGTACAAGTTCGGCGGTGTTGCCGAGCAATCCGACCGAGATCGCTTCCTTTTTCGCGCACGCCGACTCGATAATCGAGAGTGCCTCAGCCAGTGAGCCGGCCTGGCGATCGAGATAGCCGGTTTCGAGACGCCGTTGAATGCGGCTGGGCCGGCATTCAATCGCGAGCAAGCAGGCGCCGGCCATGGTTGCCGCCAACGGTTGCGCCCCGCCCATACCGCCAAGACCACCGGTCAGGATCCAGCGTCCGCGGAGGTCGCCGCCATAGTGCTGGCGCCCGGCCTCGACGAATGTTTCGTACGTCCCCTGGATGATCCCTTGGCTGCCGATGTAGATCCACGAACCCGCTGTCATCTGGCCGTACATCATCAGGCCCTTTTTATCGAGCTCGTGAAAATGATCCCAGGTTGCCCAATGCGGCACAATGTTGGAGTTGGCGATCAGCACCCGCGGTGCTTTCGCATGGGTCTTGAAGACGCCGACCGGTTTGCCCGATTGCACCAATAACGTTTCTTCGCCCCCCAAGGTCTTGAGGCTTTCGACGATCTGGTCGAAGCACTCCCAGTTGCGGGCGGCTTTGCCAATGCCACCATACACAACCAATTCTTGCGGGTTTTCGGCGACCTCGGCGTCGAGATTGTTCATCAACATGCGCAGCGGCGCCTCGGTGAGCCAGCTTTTTGCGTTGAGTTTGGTGCCTCGCGGCGATCTTACCGTACGGACATTTGGATCGAGATCAGCCATTGGACCACTCAAATTCAAGTTGTATAGACAGCAAAATTAGCAGCCGTAATTGACCGCGGAAAACTTGGTAGCGCCGAACTCAGAGCACAGAAACACGCCGGGCCCGCTCAGTCTTCGGCAAGGAATTTTCCGTAGTCGGCGATTACCTCGGGTACCGCGGCTGCGATCAGCCTGGTGCCGTCTTCGGGTGTCGCGAGCGATGGGTCGGACCCGATGCGGCCGTCTGGGAAC
Organism: Alphaproteobacteria bacterium; assembly: GCA_963583675.1. Classification (GTDB taxonomy): domain Bacteria; phylum Pseudomonadota; class Alphaproteobacteria; order SHVV01; family SHVV01; genus CAUZWH01. Next base: position 12,911 of record CAUZWH010000020.1, on the reverse strand, counting down.
CAGCGACGGTGATGATCTGCGTTGTAATGCTTATCGCCGCCGAAGTTCCGGTAATAGTCATCGGCGAGTTTCTCGGGCTTTTCCATCGCCATGTTGCGCGCCTGATCGGGATACCCGCTCTGCGTTATCGCTACTTCGCTCGGCGTGGCGTGGAGACCCTCCCACTCGCCGTAGAGCTCGTAGCGTAGCGCGTTGGTATTCTCATACTCCCACCAACTGCGCAGGCGGCAACGGATGCCCGGTTGATTGCCGCGGTCGCGCTCGAAACTCTGATCGGCGTAGAGGTCCTGAAACGCCGCGTTGGCCGGCGCAATGTTTCCGCCGTGGCCGTTGAGGAAGAAAAATCGTTCGAAGCCGTGGCGCATGAGCGAGCGCACGTAGTCGCCGATCACCGCCATCACCGTCTCGGCGCGCATGGTTACGGTGCCGGGAAATCCCAGGTTGAATTGTGCGACGCCCATGGCGATGGTCGGCCCAACCAAAATGTCGGCTTGCTGTCCGGCTTCTCGGGCGATGATCTCGGCACACAATGCGTCAGTTCCGATTAGTCCATTCGGGCCGTGTTGCTCCATCGAGCCGATCGGAATAATCACGCCGGTCGAGCGTTCGAGATAAGCCTCAACATCGGGCCAGGTACTAAATTGCAGAAGCATCGTTAGCTGCCCGGCTGTTTCCGGTACTCAAACGACGCGTCGTAGCGTGACTGAATGTAGTCGCCCACTTCGACCGGCTCGAAGCGCGGCGCCTCACCCTCGAAAGCCGGGACGACGTCGGTGTCGGCATTGGGGTCGATAAACATAGCCACCGAACAGCGCGTAACGCCCGAACTATTGACGACGCGATGCGGCGTCGATTTGAAATGATCGTTCGACCACCGCGCCATGAGGTCGCCAATGTTGACAACAAATGTCCCTTCGATCGGTACCGCGGTGACCCATTCGCCGGTGCGCGTCGCCACTTGCAGGCCACCCACGGCATCCTGATAAACCAGGGTTAGACAGCCATAGTCGGTGTGGGGCCCTACGCCGAATTGCTCTTCACCGAGATCCGGCGGCTGCGGCGGATAGTAGACAAGGCTGCCGCGCGACACGGGTTTGTCAAAGCTGCCGACAAAGTAGTCCAGGGGCAGCTCGAGGCTCGCGGCGAACGCGCGCAGTAAATGGCGGCCGCAGATATGAGTCGCTACAAAGAACTCATTCAGCACCGGGCGCAGTTCCGGCATGAAGCCGGGCCAGGCATTTGGTGCCAGGATGCTGCCCGCGAGAAAATCGGGATCGTCGTCGCCGATATCGAGCCCCCAGACGTAACTTTCCTTGAGGTCGCTTAGAGCGCTTTCGTACATCTTGGCTTCGCCGATGCGGAGAAAGCCGCGATGGCCGCCACCGCTCATGGCAACCGTCAGTTTGTCTTCCTGCGGGCACGCGAAGAAATCATTCGCAATCGTCTGCGTGCGTTTGATGATGTCTTCGGGTACGCCGTGATTCTTGATGTAGAAGAACCCGAGTGTCTCGGCCGCTGCCCTCATCTCGCCGGCGACGCGTTGGTAGCCGCTGGTGTCATCCGTAAAGATGGGCCCGAGGTCGATGACCGGTATTCCCGATTCGGAGATTTGTTTTGCAGTCGCGTAGGCCATCGGTCCGCGCCTCTAGTCGAGTGGAAAAAGGTTGTTCGGTTCGCGAGAAAATATTCTTTTGACCATCGGCACGAACTCTTCAAGGGCTGCGTTTTCATAGTTTGGATCGAGTGAGCAGATGTCGTATTTGCGCACCCACTCTGCCGCATATTCGAAATGGGGATGACCGCGCCACTGCTCGCGGCCACTCGGGTCGGCGCCGGGTAAGTCGTGGCAATGCAACGCCTGGAACACCGCATGCCGCCGTACCATCCAGATGTTCTTCTCCGAGACATAGGGGCCGAACAGCGCGATCGCGAACTCGCTGTGTACGGCCGGCGCGACCACGAAACCGATGTCGTGCAATAGCGTCACGACCACGGTCTCTTCATCGACTCCGTCACGCAGCGCCATCGTCGCCGACTGCAGGCAATGTCCATAATTGTTTATCAGGTAGCCGAACGATGGATCGTCCTTCTGCGCAGTTAGCATCGTGAGGACGGCATCGGCATGGCGCTCGCCGTAATAAGGCGCGCGTTGCCCGTTGAGTACCTCCCAATCGCCTTTGACGAAATTGTCAAGGTTGGTCTTTTCGATGTGCTGCCAATCGTTATGGGCAAGTGGGGCGGGCCCCGAGGTTTGGGTATCGCTGGTGGACAATCGAGCCTCCGGTGGTGTCATGCCTACGCCGTCCAGCTTAGTGGACGGAACGTCTTAGTTTAGAGTTGGTTCTCAGGGATTATTTCTGGCGGGGTGTAGGCGCCGATTGGCGGTAACTCGCCGTCGAATCTCTCGATTTCGACGAGCGCCGACTGCGCGCTCGGTCCTTGCGCCAACTTCGACGTGCCCTTGTCGCGCGTCAACACGTTGGGATTGCCGTGGCGGTCCATACCGCCGGGCTGCTCAGGATCGTACCAAGCTCCAGTCTGGAGCTGGATGACCCCGCGACGAATATCGTCGGTGACTGTAGCCCCGGCGAGACATGCGCCTCGGTCGTTGAATACGCGAATGACATCGCCGTCTGAGATTCCTCGCGCGGCGGCATCGTCGGGATGGATAAGGGCGGGCTCACGGCCCTTGATCTTGCTGTCCTGAGCGGTCTTGCCGAGATCAAGTTGGCTGTGCAGGCGCGTCTTGGGCTGGTTGGAAATCATGTGCAGCGGAAACTGCTGGGTTTCCAACGCGCCGAGCCACTCGTAAGGTTCGCGCCACACCGCGTGACCCGGACAATCCTCATAGTCGAAGCCGGCAATCCGAGAGGAAAAGATCTCGATCTTTCCGCTCGGCGTATTGAGCTTGCGGTTTGCGGGGTCATTGCGAAATCCCGACAGCAACACGCGGTCATTTTCTGAGCCGGGGAATATGAACTCACCGGACTCCCAAAACTCCTCAAACTCGGGCGCCTGTACGTCGCGTTGGGCAGCCCGTTGGCGCAATTGGTTATAGAGGTAGCGCAACCACTCTTCTTCGGTGCGATTCTCGGTGAATGCCTCGCCCGCACCGAGCCGTTCGGCCAGCCCGGTGAAGATTTCGAAATCGTTGCGCGAATCGCCGACGGTCTCGACCACCTTATTCATGGGGAATACGGCGTTGTCGGTTGATGAGGCGCCGATGTCGGTGCGCTCCAGCGTCGTCGTCGCTGGAAAAACGATATCGGAGTGCCGCGCCAGTGCATTCCACCAGGGTTCGTGGACGATGATGGTATCGGGCTGCTGCCAGGCATCGACGAAGCGGGTCAGGTCCTGATGGTGATGAAACGGATTGCCGCCGCACCAATAGATGATGCGTGTGTCGGGAAATGTGACGCGTTTACCGTTGTAATCGATCGTGCCGCCAGGATCGTTCAGCATCTCGGCGATACGTGCGACCGGGATGTAGCTAGAAATCGGATTCTCGCCCTGCGGCAGGACCGGCATCGGTACCGATGGCGTCGGGCTTCCCATGGTACCAATCGCCCCATATCCAAAACCAAAGCCGCCGCCGGGCAAGCCGATCTGACCCAACATCGCAGCCAGTGTCACTGCCATCCAATAGGGTTGCTCGCCATGATCGGCACGCTGTAACGACCACGCCATGGTGATCATCGTGCGCCCCGCGCTCATACGCCCCGCGAGCGCGCGAATGTCGTCGGCGCTCATGCCAGTGATCTCTGCAGCCCAATCCGCGCTTTTGGCTTGTCCGTCGGTTTTGCCCATCAGGTAGGGGAGGAACTTGTCGAATCCAACCGTGTAGGCGGACAGAAACGCTTCGTCATGCAGGCCTTCGGCCACGAGGGTATGCGCAAGGCCTAACATCAGGGCGGTGTCGGTGTTGGGGCGCGGCGCGATCCACTCGGCTTCAATAACCGCATCTGCGTCTTGCCGATTGGGACCGATATTTATGAAGTCGACCCCATTCTCGCGGCAGCGTTTGAGCCAGTCGCGGGCGGTATGGCGGCCAATTCCGCCGTAGTTTACCTGCGCGTTCTTAAGCGGAATGCCGCCAAACATGACTACCAAATCGCTGTGCTCAGCGATCACCGGCCACGCCGTGTGCCCCGCACTCAGACCGTTCTCCGTGCCGATGATATGCGGCAAGATGACCTGCGCCGCGGCGACCGAGTAGGTATCAACTGAGTAGGTATACCCCCCGATCGTGTTCATGAAACGGTGGACCTGGCTCTGCGCATGGTGAAAGCGACCCGCACTGCTCCACCCGTAGGAACCGGCATAGATTGATTCATTGCCATAGTCTCGGCGAACGCGGTCGAGTTCGGCAGCGGCTAAATCAAGCGCGCGATCCCAGGAAACCGCGACGAATGGTTCTTTGCCGCGACCACCCTTCGGACCGCCGGGCCCGTTCTCCAGCCAGCCTTTGCGGATCATCGGCTGGGCGATTCGGTTGGGATGGGTGACCGCGTCTACCAGCGAGTCTCCGATCGGCGAAGGATCGGGATCCTCGGCGATCGGGTGCAGGGCGACGATCTTGCCGTTGTCGACTTCGGCATCGTACGCGCCCCAATGGGTATAGGTGCGGTGAAGCGAGCTGGTGTCGGTAGTCATGCTTGTCGGCTCCTAGGGCGTGCCACCAATCGGCCGGCATGATAACCGGCATTAAGGCTCAACCCTAGTGCTGGGAACGTCGATCTCGGTAGCGATTGGGTAGGCTGTGTTGGCTACCGCGAGGGCGACGCTAGGCGTCAGTCCGCGTCTTTCTTGTAATAACCGATCGTGTCGCCCTCGGTGGTGACGCCGAGTCCGTTCAACAAGCGGTTCGAGTAATTGAAATAGGCGCACACCTGGTTCACTTCGAGGATTTCGCCGTCGTCGCATCCGGCGTCGCGCAGCGGCCTCATATCCGCCTCCTCCATCGCGGCGACTTTGGTGGTGAGCTTGCCGGCGTAGTTGAGCAAAGCGAGTTCCTTGCCTGCGAAAACGTCCTCGGGTCGGCTGGCCGCGAGCGCAACATGGATGGCGTCGGCCCGGGCGTCGTCGTCGATCAAGCGCCGGGCATTGGAGAAGTGGTGTGCGAGACTGTAATCACACTTGTTGAGAATGCTGGTGTAAGACGCAACGACCTCCAAAAACCAAAACGGCAGCACGTTGTCGGGGTTATGCAGCACGCTTCTGTAGAGCACCACGTGCCCCTCCATCGTATGGGGGCGCAAACTGTGTACCCGCATGACGTTGTCGACGGTACCGTGCGGCGTGCGCACCTTGTCGAGCAAGGGTTTGAGGGTGGCATCGGCATCCTCATCGGCAATCATACGTATCCAAGCGGTCATAATCAGAGCCTTCGTTACATCGATATTGGCACCTGCAGGAATGCGGGTATTAGCTAGCCGGCGGCGAACATACGTTCGACGTAGTAATTGAGGAGATTGTGTATTGGCTTTTCAACGCGAGACATGCGCCCGGGTACGAAAGCGCGCACGCTCATCGCGCGTTGCAGTGATCGCACCATTTCTGCGTCTTCACCAACCGTCTGGGTTTCGGTGTCGTAGTACTCTTGAATTCTCTCCGCAAAATCGGGTCGGTCGAAGAATTTCTTCGGGAAGATAATGCTGATAGTGTGGCGGGTCCGGTCGACATCGATCGGCCAATGCATCGATAACTCGACATTGTCACAATAGGTAAAGAGTTGGAAGTTGGGCGACATGAAGCCGGCGCCAGCGAAGTTGGCGGGGCGGCCGATTTGAGAATCCATGTGCTCGCCGAACATCGGCTGATGATTGTTGAAGCGGGGCTCGTGCGCATAGAAACTGCTATACCCACCGCGCTGACTTAGCTTGATGTCGACGTCCTCGGCCTTGATGCCCGCGCCGAGTGTAACCGGGTGGACAACTGCGATATGGAGATTGTCCATGGCATTTTCGGCCACCAGCTTCCAATTGCAGTTGAATTCGACTTCCAGCGTCGCCGCGACCGCAAGGTCGCCCATCTCCAGGAAGCCAAAATCCTCGGCAAACGGGGCAACGAAGTCGGTCAGCGACTGGCAACCTTCGTCGAAATTAATAAACATGAACCCCTGCCATATCCCAAACCGGATCGGCTTCAGCCGGCATCGGGCCGGGTCGAAACCCTCTACCTCTTTCATATAAGGGGCGCCAACAAGTTTGCCGGTGAGGTCGTAGAGCCAACCATGATAGGGGCAGCTGAATTCGGAGGTATTGCCCTTGCCTTGTGCGACCTCGGCGCCGCGATGGGCGCATACGTTGACGAACGCGTTGATCTCGCCTTGGGTGTCGCGGGCCAGGATGATTGGCTCGTCGGCGATGCGCCACGTCATGAAGTCACCGGGCTCCGGGATCTCGTCGTCACGTCCGACGCATAACCAGTCCCTCATCCAGATCCGCTCTTTCTCGAGGGCGTAGATCTCAGGTGAGCTGTAGATGGATCCGGGTACATGCGATGCCCGCGACAGCGGCTCGCGCAAACCGGCGAACTCGGCGCCGTTGATAAATTCAGCTAGTGCCATCGCGTCCTCCCACGCTGAGCGCGCTAGGATAAACCAGCGGGCAATCGATGCGTATAACTCAACGCGCGAGGAATTCGTTTAACGCGTTGGTGGTTGCGGTTATCTCATCGGCCGTGCCGATGGTAATTCGCAGGCACGCTTCAAATGCGGGCGCGAGGAAACGGCGCGCAATAATGCCACGCGATAGCAGGTGCGCATCGGCAGCCTCGGCGCTTCGCCCGGCATTGTCGGGGAACCGCGCCATCACGAAATTGGTCTGGCTCGGATAAACGTGGAGGCGGAGGTCTCTTAAGCTTTCACTGAACCGCGCACGCCAGAGATCATTGTGTTTTTGCGATCGCAACGTGTGTTCGGTGTCATCGAGCGCGGCGATCGCCGCCGCCATCCCTGCGGCCGTGAGTGGAAATGAGGGTTCAAGACGCTTTAACACGTCGATGATATGTGCCGGCGCGTAGACCCAACCGACACGCATCGCCGCGAGCGCGAAGATCTTCGAGAACGTTCGCGACATCACGACATTTTCGGCTTGGTTCACCAATCCGCTGCCTGGCTCGTAGTCGGCGATCCTCACATAGTCTGCATAGGCGGCATCGATGACGAGCAGCACGTTGTCCGGCAGAGCGGCATGAAGTCGTCGCAGCTCTGTTCCGCTAAGGCAGGTGCTGGTTGGATTGTCTGGATTGGCGAGGGCGACGAGCCGCGTGCGATTATTGACCGACGCGAGAATCGCGTCGACGTCGGCAAGAAAGTCGCGATCCGCGACTGCAACTGGAACCGCCCCGACTGACATAGCGTAAAGCTTGAATTTGGCGAATCCATTGGCCGAGAATAGGACCTCATCACCGGGCTGGGTGTAGGCTTGAACCAGCATCGCCAGAACTTGATCAGATCCGGCACCGCAAAAAATACCCGCCGGGTCGAGATTGAAGCGCTGTCCGAGTGCGTCGCGTAGCGCGGTCTGTCCCGCCTCCGGATAGAGATGCATTGTATCGAGTTCCGCGAGCGCAGCCGCGACAGCAAGGGGACTAGGTCCGAACGGGTTCTCGTTCGACGAGAGCTTGATGATGCGCTCATGTCCTTCGACCGAGGACAGCCCGCGCATATGGGCTGTCATATCGCGAATACCCTGACGGGGCTCTGGCCTGCTCATTCCACCACCCTTGATTAGCAGCGGCGCACCTTGACTGCGATGACCTCGTTTGACAACGATGGCTGGCGACAAAGGAGCACATCATGTTGCAGGCGGCTATCGTTGGCCTCGGGCGTTGGGGCCAGAACTTGGTTGATTCGGTTCAAGAGAATGGTGTGCCCAAGGGCAGCGCGATTCGCTTCACCAAAGGCATTACCCGAACGCCCGCGAAAGCGGTGGAATATGCCGCAGCCCAGGCGTTGGATCTTTCCGATGACCTTGATTCAGCACTGTCCGATGCTGACCTCGACGCGGTTGTTTTGGCCACGCCGCACGATCAGCACGCTGCTCAGATCGAAGCGGTTAGCGCGGCCGGCAAGCACGTGTTCGTCGAAAAGCCGCTTACGCTGTCCAAGCAAAGCGCCGAGCGAGCGGCGGCGGCAACCACGCGTGCCGGGGTCGTTCTGGCGCTTGGCCACAACCGGAGATTTCTCCAAGCGATGGTTGAACTCAAGCGCCTAGTGGACGTTGACGAACTAGGTACAGTCGTCCATGTCGAAGGGAACTTCACCGGCAATTTCGGCTTCAACTACAAACACGGCATGTGGCGCGCCGAAGAAAGCGGGGCCACAGGGGCGATGACCGCGATGGGAATCCACATCGTCGATGGCTTCATCCATCTCGCAGGGCCCATCGAGGCGGTTCGCTGCACCGCTGTTCATCGTGCCATCGAAGTTGACATGGCCGACGCGGTTTCACTTCATGTGCAGTTCGAAAGTGGTGCATCTGGCTTTCTCAGCACCTTGTTGGCCTCGCCCCGGTTTCGGAGATTTCAGGTCTTCGGCACCAAGGGTTGGGCGCAGATGCGAGGCCACCACACCCTCGACGTGTGCGGCGCCGATGCGGAGGTCGAAACCCAATCCTTCGATGATGCCGATGGTCTTCGCGAAGAACTTGAAGCGTTCGCTGCCGCCGTCGAAGGCGGGCCGGCTTATCCGATCCCCTTGGATCAAGCGGTCCACGGTATCGCGGTATTGGAAGCGGCAATGAAGTCTTACGCAGCTGATGGTGCACTCACCGCCGTTGCCTAGCCGGCACGGAGCCGCTTACGCGTCGAGAACGTCACGCACCCGTTTCGCGAGTTCCAAACGGCTGAACGGCTTGGCGATGATATCAACCTCTTGCTCGTCGACCTTGTGCTCTGCAAATACTGCTTCGCTATAGCCTGAGCAATACAAGACTTTGAGCTGCAGATGCGTTTCGCGCACTCGAGCGGCGAGCGCTGGCCCGCTATAGCCGCCCGGCATCATTACGTCCGTAAACAGCAGGGCGATATCACTGTGCTGGTCAAGCAACTCAAGCGCATCGTTGCCATCTGAGGCGGGGATCACGTTGTATCCGAGCGCGCACAGCATATCGACCGCAACTTCTCGAACCTCGCTGTTATCCTCGACAACCAGTATTTTCTCGTTGCCCCCATGGGCCGTTTGGGGTGCCACTTCGTCCGTGTTCGCCATGTCGTTCTCCGATTCTGCCGACGGCAAGAAAATGGCGACACGCGTACCACCACTGCCACCGCTCTCGACTGAGATGTAACCCTCGGATTGCGTGACGAAGCCATAGACTTGGCTTAATCCGAGCCCTGTTCCTTTTCCCACATCTTTGGTCGTGAAGAACGGCTCGAAGAGATGATCCATCACCTTGGGACTCATCCCCGTTCCGGTATCCGAGACCTCGACCTTAACAAAGTCCCCTTGCGGGGCCTCGGCGCCGAAAACCTGGATGTCGCCGTCAAGCGCAACCCTCTGTGTCGATACGATCAAGCGTCCCCCGCGCGGCATGGCGTCGCGCGCATTAATGACGAGATTTAGTAGGGTGGTATGAAGTTCGCTGGTGTCGACCTGTGTGAAACAGGGTTCTCGCGCCAATTTGAGTTCGACCTCTATCGCCTCACCGAGCGTACGCGCCAATAGATCTCCCTGTTGCGCCAAGGCGACATTAAGATCTGCGTGTTCCGGGCGTAGCGCTCTTCGCCGCGCAAACGTGAGCAATTTGTCCGTCAAGTCCGCGCCGCGGCTCACCGCGCGCGAGGCGATCTCGATTCGCTTGGCAAGTTGCGGATCGTCCAGCTGCGAGTCGAGCAATTCGAGATTGCCGAGTATTACGGTAAGCAGATTGTTGAAGTCGTGCGCGATCCCACCGGTGAGTTGGCCAATGGCCTCCATCTTTTGCGCCTGGCGCAGTTGTTCGCCGAGCGCCTTTGCCTCCGAGACGTCCTCGAGAAGCATGATTGTGCCCAACACGTCGCCGCTATCGCTCACGTTGGGGACAAACGTTGCGCGCACGTCCGCTAGTTTGTCGCCAAATGGTCCCTGCCACGTCTGAACGAAAGACTTGCCGGTGAGGGCGTCTGCAAGGTGGACGCGAGCGCGTTCATAGCGATCTTCACCCAAAACCTCTCGCACCGTCTTGCCGATGATCTCAGCGGACGGACGGCCTTCGTGTTCCTCGACGATTCGGTTGACGAATTGGTAGCGCTCCTCATTGTCGATATAAGCAATTCGCGTCTGCAGGGTATCTGTGATGAGGCGCAGCTGGGCTTCGTTAGCCCGCAGAGCTTCCTGAGCGCGCTTGCGATCGGTGATGTCGCGCGTAAAAGTGAGATGAAAGGTCTCGCCGCCATACTCGATAAACCGGACCGCGACCTCGACGTCGATGCGCGACCCGTCTTTTCTTTAGTTGATGGTCTCGAAAACAAATCCGCCGCCGGCATAATCATGTTGCTGGCGCACTTCGATCATCTCGGGCAGTAGTAACGGATTGAAATCACATACCGTCATCGACAACAGCTCATCGCGCGAATAGCCGAGCAGGTCGCAGGCTGCGTCATTTACATAGGCGACGCTTGAGTTACGTCTTAAGAAGAGTACCGCTTCGGCCGCGCTGTCGAGCGCGAACTGCGTGAACTCAAGCTTCTCTTCCGCACGCCGACGCTCAGTGATGTCCTGAATAGTACCGCTTAAGTGTAGAGGGGCCCCGGCTTCGTCATAAGTAAACTCCCCGAGTTCCTCTATTTCGAGCTGGCCGCCCGTATTCAAGACAATGCGATATTGGGCGCGGTACGAAGGGGCCTTGTTCGCGATCGCACGTGCAACGGTCGCCTCGAACTCGGAACGATCGTCGTCATGTAGCATGTCGAGGAACCCCCGACGATCGACCAGCTCCGTGTTGGTTACGCTGCCGAAAAGCTCGCCGATACCATCGATCCAAACCTGGTCGGTTTTCATGTCACGGGCGAAGCTACCCAATCGGGCCAGCCGCTGTGCTTGGCGTAGCCGCGTTTCGCGGTCGCGGATTTCGCCTTCCGTGCGGAGTCAATCGGAAATATCCCGAACGGATGAAACGTTGTACCTGTGGCCACCAAACTCCAGAACGTTCGACGATATTTCGACCGGAAGATCCCGCCCGTTCTTGGTTTGTTGAAACCACTCGTAAACTCGGCGGTTGCCGACCTCCATATTGGCCCACGCGTCGGCCCAGGCTTCGCGCGTACATTTAGGGTCGATATCCATGACTGTCAGCTTGGTCATGTCACCGCGGGAATAACCGAGCATGTGGCAAGCGGCTTCATTGAAATAGGCAAAGCTTCCGTCTTCTCGAATCCAAAACACGGCGTCTGCGGCTTCATCGATCGACAATTTTGCAATGCGACCATGGGCCTCGCTATCGCCGTTCGCGACTTCCTCGATCCACGTCGTCGCGTCGCGCTCCGCAATGGGCGACCATGTAATAATGAGCAGATCGGCCGTATCGGGTTCGCCGAACAACTTTCTCACGCTGATTTCACGTGTCTGGCCGATCAGCCTGATGGAGTGGCGCTGCGCACAGTCGAGGTCAAATAGGGCCTGGCACTGAACCACGACGCCTGGCAGAAATGACTCAATCGACTCACCCACGAATTCGCCCTCGCCTGCCATTTCTGGCCGCAGGAGCTTCAGTTCGCTCGTCGCGTGATTGTTGGCGTATACGATCAGAAGATCGTTGGCACTACAGACCACAACCGGGTGGGGCAGCAAGTCCAGCGCTGCTTCGTAAAAAGAACTGTTCATCGAAGTTCCCGCCGAGACGCGGCGCGTAACGTTCATCGCCTTACCCTAGGGTGAAAAGCGCGGTGCCCATCGCTTGCGCCATCATCGTGGATGTGTGGGTCTCACACAATGGGGGTATCTCCCTGTTATAGCGGGAAAATACCCGGGTCGAAAATAGGATGGCCCGAGTAGGGCCGCCCGAGAGTAAGTGACGCACCTGATTCTCAGTCACATCGAGACCGGCGAGACGGATCTCACGATCCGCCAGTTGCCATTGTTCTCATGACTTGTTGCCCGGACAGGTGGCGCTATGCTTACGCTATGGACGACAACGAAACCTCCGATAATCTCGTAGATCACCCCGGGTCGCGCATCGCAAAATCCGGCACCCTCGAGGGCTCGATCGGGCGACAGGTGAGGAACTTTCGCAAACGGTTGGACATGACCGTTACCGAACTTGCCAGGCAGGCTGGGCTATCGTCGGGAATGCTGTCCAAGATCGAGAACGGGGTTACGTCGCCGTCGCTGGCGACGCTTCAGTCGCTGTCGGAAGCCCTAAATGTCCCGGTCACGGCGTTGTTCCGGCAGTATGAAGAGCAGCGCGACGCAACTTTCGTGCGTTCCGGTGAGGGTCTTAAAATTGACCGCCGCGGCACTCGTAGCGGCCACCAATACCGTCTGCTCGGCCACTCGTTCAGTAAAGACGTTACGATGGAACCCTACGTCGTTACGCTAACCGAAGAGTCCGAGGTATTCCCGCTGTTCCAGCACCAGGGGAATGAACTCATCTATATGCTTGAAGGAGAGATGGACTACCAACACGGCGGTGCCAGCTATCGACTCGCACCCGGCGATTCTCTGTTTTTTGACGGCAATGCTCCGCACGGCCCTCAAATGCTCGTGAAGTCGCCAATTAGTTTCGTTTGCGTGATCGCGCATCCCCACGCAGGTGATGATTAGGGAAAATCCGAGCTTAGTTTCCTAAGACCTTGTTTTCCCGAGAGGAAAAATTATTTCCTAAAACGGCGACGCTGGGCTAAGCTTGTGGCCTGATTTGCCCCTCCGATGGGCGCTACACTCAAAGTGAGGCGGTCATGTGCGGCATCGCCGGTATCATGTACAAGGA
>CAUZWH010000019.1:0-15872 GCA_963583675.1 Alphaproteobacteria bacterium | reverse complement strand
CCTCGACCGACCCGACCCAGTGGGCATTGTTCGGCGCGCTCGTCGTCGGCGTGGTCGTCGGGATCGCCGTGACGCTGGCGCTGATGCATGCCATCGGCCGCGCGCCGGAGGCGATCGATTGTCAGGGTGATATCTGCAACCGCTGACCGCCTCCGCGCGCGGGTTGGCCGCTTATCTAGACAAGGGCAATGACCTCGGCTTCGACGTCGAATTCCTGTGGCCACGATCCAACGGTGCAGAAGGTGCGGGTCGGCGGATTGTTGGGGAAGTAGGTCGCATAGACCTCGTTAATCGAACCCCAATACGGGGCGTTGGTGCAGAACAAGGTGCACTTGACCACTTTGTCGAGCGACGAACCGGCCGATTCCAGCAACAGTTTGATGTTGTCGAGAACCAACGCGGTTTGGACACGGATATCCCCGGCGACGAAATCACCATCCTCATTGATCGGCGGGGTACCGGAGACGAACACGAAATCGCCGGCCTTGATTACGGCTGAGATGGGGGCATGGAGCTGGTCGACAATCCGAGTGATGTGGTTGTCGCCACGAATGATTTCTTTTTCCATGGGGGTACTCCTGTGAAGGTGTTGTGGGACTTATGGGCTCGCCAGGCCGCTTAATGCGGTGACTGTAGTGTAGGCGGCCGATCACCAAGTGAAATGCATCACGATGAAGGCAGTTGAGAAATTCTGCCGCTGCGGAATGCCCTGGATGAACCCCATCGATCCCCTACAATGCAACGCTGCGCCTGTCGAAAGCATGGAGTTGAGGCGGTGGTAGACCGAGGCGACCGCGAGTGGGAGGTTCCCGACGCGCAACGCGCGTTGTGGCCGGATGTTTCCGGCAATGACATTAACGGCTTGGGCGAACGCGACGTTCGTCGCCCCACAATCGTGTATTGGCCCAACCGTAACGACACCTCGTCGATCCCGTTCGGTCCCCTGGTCGATTACTTCCAATCCAACCAATCCAAGTATGCGCCCGACGTTACGGCGGCGTTTACCGATTGGCCCAATCGCGCCCCGCGCAAACTCGATCAGGTGGCCGCCGAGCGGACCGAAGATACAGCCGAGAGTTGGACCAACCGGGTCAAGTCCTTCGCCCTCGCCGACGAAGCCGACCTAGTCGGTGTCGCGCGCGTGGATCCCAATTGGCTCTACCAGGAGTCCGAGCGGGCCGATCTGCCGTGGGTGGTTGTCATCGGCGTGGTCATGGATTGGCAGCGGTTTTCGCAGGTGCCGCCGACGGCTGAGAATTCGATCTCTGCTCTTGAAGTCGGCGAAATCTACAATCAGGTCGATCGTGCCGCCGGAAAACTCGCCAATTGTATTCGCGGTCAAGGGTGGAACGCGGAAAAACAGGGTGGGCCGGCATCGGGCGAGATGCTGTTGATCCCGGCGGCGGTTAGCGCCGGCTTGGGAGAGCTCGGCAAACACGGCTCCCTCATCAACAAGGAGCATGGTTCGATCATCCGCCTCTCCCGTGTTCGGACCGATCTGCCACTAATTCCTAACCAATCCGAAATTTTTGGCGCCGATGATTTCTGTACGAATTGCCAGGTTTGCCGCAATGCTTGCCTGCCCGACGCGATCCACGACGACAAGCAATGGGTACGTGGCGAGAAAAAGTGGTACGTCGACTTCGACAAGTGCGTCCCGTATTTCAATGAGACCTTTGCCTGCGGCATCTGCCTTGCCGTTTGCCCCTGGAGCCGGCCGGGCACCGCGCCGCGGCTGGCTGAAAAAATGACCCGGCGGCGGGTTCGGCTGGCGGGTGAAACGTCGGCCGTGACATGAGCGAAGTCGCTGTCTTGGGGGGTGGTCACGGCGCTTATGCCGCGGCCGCCGATCTCGCTGAGCAAGGACACGACGTGCGGCTGTGGCGTCGTGACACGGCGGCGTTCGCACCGGTTCGCGACAGCCAACAGATTACGCTGACCGATGCCGCCGGCAGCCGGACTATTGGGCTGTCATTGGCGAGCGACGATATCGGTGCGGTCGTCGCTGGCGCTGATCTGATCGTGGTGCCCGGCCCCGCCTTTGCGCAAACCGACATTGCCCAAGCCGTCGCGCCTTACCTGCGGGCCGGCCAGGTTTTTTTCCTACCCCCCGGCAGCTTCGGCAGTTTCACGATGGCGCAGGACATTCGGGCGATCGCCCAAATCGACGACCTCGCTTTTTCGGAAACCGGGACGCTTCCCTATCTCGCGCGCAAGCACAGTGCGGCCGAGATTGCGATTTCAGTTCGCGCGACGCGGCTGCCGACGGGCGTGTTTCCGGCTGACCTCACCGATCGTGCTCTGCCGATCATTGCGTCGGCCTACCCGTCGGTCGAGCGCATCGACGATGCGCTGAGCGGCGCGCTCATGAACGCAGGGCCGATCATTCACACGCCGCTGATCCTGATGAATGCCGGTCCGCTCGAGCATTTCGATCGTTGGGATATCCACAATGAAGGAACCCAGCCCAGCATTCGCCGGGTGACCACCGCGCTTGACGGTGAGCGCATCGCGCTGCGCGAAGCACTCGGATATCGGCTACCTCATTTTCCGCTCGCCGATCACTATGCCGAGGATGGCGACGAATGGATGTATGGCCGCAGGGCGCACGCCAAGCTCACCGATAGCGGCGATTGGCGTGAAAATATAGACCTCCAGGCCCACCGTTACATGACCGAGGATGTCTTTTTCGGCCTCGCATTTCTGGTGTCAGTCGCAGATTGGGCCGGTGTTAAGTGCCCGATCGCGTCGGGCTTGCTGGCGATGGCGTCAGCTATTGTCGGTGGCGATCTGCGCCAACAGGGACGCACACTGGAGAACCTCGGGCTCGCCGAAATGACGCCCGAAAACCTCACCCGGCTCCTTAACGAGGGTCTTTCCTAACTCCCGTGCCGCCAGAGCAGCTTGTATAGATGTGGTGAGATTCTTTGATCGAGCTTCAATATATAGTTCGCAAAACGGTCTTTATTGGCTACGATAACGTTCTAACGTAACTACGGCGGGCTCGTTCGGCCCGATGTCTTTTGACCAACGACATTGGAATTCGCTTGTTTTCGTGCGCTCCACCCCGGCGCTCATTAAGCGTCGCCAAAATATTCCATCTCCATTCTGATCCAACCGCGCGATCGCAAGCGTTCGTCCTGCGTCGTTCAGCACTCCAATCCCTGGGGGAGAAGTTCAGTGGATTTTCTTAATCGACAATTCAAGCTTGAAGAGCATGGAACCACCGTCCGGCGGGAGATCATCGCCGGCATCGCGACATTCCTCACGATGGCCTATATCATCGTGGTTAACCCTTTGATTCTCAAAGACGCCGGCATGGATTTCGGGGCGGTTTTCACGGCCACAATTTTGGCCGCTGTCGTCGGCACCGCGATCATGGGCTTGTGGGCGAATTGGCCGGTGGCGCAGGCACCTGGCATGGGCCTCAACGCATTTTTCACCTACGGGGTGGTGCTTGGCATGGGCCATTCCTGGCAGATCGCGCTCGGTGCAGTCTTTTGCTCGGGAATTTTGTTCGTCATATTGAGCGCCACCAAGTTCCGTCAGTGGGTCATTGAAGGGGTGCCCAAGAGCCTGCGCCTTGGGGTCGGCGCTGGGATTGGGTTTTTCCTGGCGATCATCGGTTTGCGCAATGCCGGTATCATCATCGATAGCCCGGCAACATTGGTTCAGCTTGGCGATCTGACAAGTTCCACCGCTGCGCTGGCGTGCCTCGGCTTCGTCGTGATGATGGTGCTTGATGTGCGCAAGGTTCCAGGCGCGATCGTGATCGGTATTCTGAGCATCACAATTATCGGCTTGATCACCGGCGACGCTACCTGGGGCGGTGGCGCATGGCTGCCACCAAGCATTGCGCCGACATTGTTCAAGCTCAATATCGCGGGCGTGTTTGAGCTCGGATTGATCATTGTCGTGTTGACGTTCCTGTTCGTCGATTTCTTCGATACTGCGGGTACGCTGACCTCGGTTGCCAATATGGCTGGCCGGGTGGATGCGGACGGCAAAGTTGAAGGCATCGGCCGCGCGGTGTTTTCTGATTCGACAGCCACGGTCGTCGGCAGCCTGGCCGGCACCAGCAACACGACGAGCTACATCGAAAGCGGTGCCGGCATCAAGGAAGGGGGCCGCACCGGATTAACCGCGGTGACAACGGCGGTGCTTTTCCTGCTGTGTCTGTTCCTAGCACCGCTTGCCAAGACGATCCCCGGATGGGCAACGGCGCCGGCGTTGGTATTCGTTGCCACGTTCTTCGCCAAGAACCTCAAAGACCTCGAGTGGGAGGACATGACCGAATACGGCCCAGCCGTCCTGGCCGCGGTCGTCATGCCGTTCACATTTAGTATCGCCAATGGCATCGCGATCGGTTTTACCGCCTACGTCGTGGTGAAAGTCTTCACGGGCAGAATTGGTGACGTACACCCGGCGGTGTGGCTGCTTGCCCTCGCCAGCGTGCTGTTCTTCATTAAGGACTTCTAGAGTAAAAACGTAGTCGCAGATTGAGGCCGGGGCCCATCGGTGCCCCGGCCTTTTTCATGGGTTGCCTAATTAGTGACGATAGCTCGCCAGAAGCGGCAGAACGTCGCTTGCGATCGCCTCGGTGTGTTCGATGCGCTCCTCATAGGGTCCGATCAGGTCGAACACGATCGTGCGGCAGCCCGCTTCGTAAAACTTGACGATATCGGCGGCCACGTCGGCTGGTGAGCCGAGCGCACAATATTTCTTGGCCGCGTCACGGAAATCCATGGCGTAGCGAACGCTCAAATGGTGGGCCGCGACATCGAGTGCCGTTTCGTAGTCTTTATCGAGCCGGGCGAACAGCAGGTGTCCGGTTCCGAAGGAGGTTTCGTCGCGGTGTGCGTCGGCATAGGCCGGGGCGATCGTTTCTAGCGAGCGCTGAAACCGGTCCGGCGTAATGACGTAAGAGATATACCCATCGGCCAGCCGACCAGCCCGTTTGAGTGCCACATCCTGGCGGCCGCCGCACCAGATTGGTGGTCCGCCGGGCTGATGCGGCGCCGGCAGCATGGTGATGTCTTCGAAGTCAAAGTGCTCGCCGGTATAGGAGGCGGGCTCGCCACGCCATAGAGTGCGCAATACCTCGATCGACTCGGTGAGACGCGCGCCGCGCTGTTCGTTCGGAATACCAGAAACGTCGAAGTCGGACTGGAACTCGCCACCGACTCCGATGCCAAAAATAAGGCGGCCGCCTGAGAGCAGATCGAGTGTGGCTATCTGTTTGGCGACGGGGCCCGGGTGGCGCAATGGCAAAAGGTAGACACAGGTGCCGATCGCCAATCGATCGCTATAGGTCGCCGCCTGGGCAAGCTGAACGATGGGGTCGAGAATTGGGATCGCAAAGGCGACGTGGTCGCCACACCAGATCGAATCGAAACCCAGCCGGTCAACCAGTTCTACGAACGTCCGTCCGTCGCGCTCGTCCGGCAGCCATGCGCCTTCAGCGGGCTCGGAGCGTCTGTGGATGGTCTGAATGCCGAAGGTGAGTTTCTTATCTAAAGGGAGATCCACTCGAAATACCTCTCGCCGGTTGGTTTAGTAGGCGATGCAACGCTGGTCAGTGAGGATAACAAGGAAAGTTG
Source organism: Alphaproteobacteria bacterium (assembly GCA_963583675.1). GTDB lineage: Bacteria > Pseudomonadota > Alphaproteobacteria > SHVV01 > SHVV01 > CAUZWH01. Next base: position 10,272 of record CAUZWH010000019.1, on the reverse strand, counting down.
GTGCTGCCAGCCACGCGGTTGACCCGGTGGAAGCCGCTTCCCTATGCTCGCATGCGAAACGGGCAGGGCGGGGATTTTCGGCGACGAGCCACATCTGCGCGAGGTAGCCCATTCTGATCAATATAGGCATTAATGCAGCCTGAACCAGACCAACCCAGGCTAAGAGGAGGAACCCATGGCTGATCCAATGACCCCAATCGAGGTGGTCGAAACTTACTTCAAAGCGGTGCGCGCGCAGGATCTCGATCTGCTGCGTTCGATCTTCGCCGATGACATGGTGCTGATATCGATCAATGCCGGGCACTTATCCGGCGGCGAGAACATCGTAGAGTTTTACGGCAAGTTTCTTGAGAAACATGGTGGCGCCGACCCGCATCCGGGTCCGCTGATGCAATTCGGCAACGTCGTTGCCTTCGAGGTCGACGCGCATCACGGCGACGAGGTCCACGCGGTCGCCGATTTCTTTACCGTCGAAGAGGGCCAGGTGACTCGGCTTGCCATATATCAGGGACCAATCCGAGCCAAGGCCTAGGACGATGGCTGCCGCCATGGCCTCTATCAGGCTACCCGGCACCGCAGCCGCATGGCGAGTTGGAGGAACTCGCCGACGGCGTCTTCTTGGTGCAAGGCAGTGCACGCTTCAACCCGGTGATGAGGCTAAGCCGCAACATGACCGTGATTCGAGATGGCGACACGCTCACCGTCGTCAACGCGGTGCGTCTATCGGCAGCGGGGGAGGCAGCGCTCGAACACCTCGGTACGGTCAAACACGTCGTCAGGTTGGGCAGCTTCCATGGTCTGGACGACCGCTATTATGTCGTCCGCTACAGCGCGGAGTTTTGGTGCCAAGCGAATTCCACCCACTACAAGGAGCCTGCGCCGACGCAAACGCTGGCCGAAGGGCAGGGACTGCCGATCGCCGATGCCGAGATCTTGGAGTTTGCCAACGCCAAGCGCCCGGAATGCGTTCTGCTGATGAAACGCGCCGGCGGCATCCTGGTCACCTGCAATTCCTTGTAGAACTTGGCTAACCGCGGCCGCATCTCGTTATTGGCGCGCATTATGATGCCATTCATTGGGTTCAAGGCGACACTGATCGTCGGCCCGGTATGGCTGAAATTCATAACACCCAAAGGGGGTTCGTTGCGCGCGGACTTCGATCGGGTTCTCAATCTAGAATTCGATCAACTGATCGGCGCCCATGGCGGTCCGTGGCGGGGCGCCGCCCGGGCACAAACCAAGACGGCGGTCGAACGCGCATTTGCGAAGTATAGAGTGCGAGCCTCGATGCCGACCGATCGCGCGGCTAAGTCTTAGTCGGGCCGGCCGTAGAGCCATAGGTTGACGCCGCGCTCGACCACCGTGGTGATCAGGAACAGCGCGATCGACATTGCGACGATGTAGAGGATTGCCGCGAACACTAGCGGGGTTTCGAACACACCTAGCGCGGTAATAATCACCGGTCCAAGGCCACCGGTCGCACCCACCCACTCGGCTACCAGCGCGCCGATCACGGCAAACACCACCGCGTTCTTGAAGCCGGCAAAGATGAAGGGGACGGCGGCTGGAAACTTGACCTTGACCAGCACCTGCAACCGGGTCGCCTGCAGCGAGGTCATCAGATTACCGATATCGCGTTCGATTGAGCGCATGCCGGCATAGGTGTTCACCACGATCGGGAAGAAGCAGATCAGTGCGGTGGCGATGATCTTTGGCGCCAGCCCGAAACCAAACCACATAATGAGCAGCGGTGCGATCGCCAACATCGGCACCGCTTGGGATGCTACGACATAGGGCATTATTGCGCGTTCGAAGGTTTTGGATTCGGCGGAGCCGATCCCGATCGTGACGCCGACGATGGTCGCGGCAAGCAGCCCCCACAACGCTTCCTCGAGCGTGAGCAGCGCGGCTGGGATCAAGATCTCATCGGCTTCGGTGAATGCCGCCACCACGGATTCGCTTGGCGACGGCAAGAGGTAGTTTGGGATCTCAGTGATCCACACACCGAATTCCCAGGCCCCGACCACGATTGCCAATACCGCGATGGTCAACACCGGCCGCTCGAAGCGAGACCACTTCATGGCTTCTCCTCGGCGGCGCGCGATTCGAAGTACCAGCCCAACGCAACACGCTCGATCAGTTCGATGATGAGAAAGAGCACCACGGCTGCCGAGGCGATATAGATCACCCCGGCCAGCAGTTCGACCGATGAGTTGGCAATGTTGGCGCGAATTAATATGACGCCGATGCCCTTACCGCCGCCGACCCATTCTCCGACGATCGCACCGATCACCGACAACACCGCGGCGTTCTTTACGCCGACGAAAATGTGCGGCAGTGCGTTGGGAATCTTTAGCTTGAGGTAGACCTGCCAGGGCGACGCCATCAACGACTTAAACAGCGCGATCTCGTCGTCGGGCGTCGATTTTAGGCCGACACCGGTGCTGATAAGCACCGGGAAAAAACAGACGAAGGCGGCAACCATGACTTTCGGTTCGATCCCGAACCCAAACCAGATAACGAACAAGGGCGCGACCACCAGGATCGGCACGGCGCGAAGCCCGGCCATGGTTGGCATAATGGCGGCGTCGAGCCGCCGGGTCGATGTAATGAGGGCGGCGGCGATGATGCCGCCGCCGGTACCGAATAGGAAACCGAGAACGATCTCCTGCAGCGTGATCAGACCGGCGGGGATGTATTTCGATTGGGCATCGACGACGACGGCGGTCAGCACCTCGTGCATCGGCGGCAAGATATGGGCCGGCAAGCCGAAAATAACGCCGAAGAGCTCCCAGAACGCGAGCACGCCGACGCCGAGAACCAGCGCCGGCCAAAAAGCAGCTAGCCGGCGGAGACGTGACTTACCTTTTGCCCCCATCCGGCTAGCCGACTAATACGCTTACTTTTCAGCAGACCTACTTCTTCAATAGACCCGAGGGATAGTCGCCGGGCATATATGCGTTGGTGGCGACATCGCTCGCTGTAACCTTCGAACCCTTGCGAATGATGCCGTTTTCGACCATCCAACCCCGCGCGGCTTCCCAATCTTGAATGACCAGCGTACCAAACCGGCCTTTCTCATCGTGGAAGTCGGGCGCCATCAAACGCGCGTGATGAATCAGGGTTTTGGTCGAGTAACTCGGGTTCATCTTGTTGATTGTTGTTGCTAGAGCTTGGGTCTTGCTGCGCCGGCCAACCGCGACATCCGCGCCGCGCGAAGCCGCCCGCAAAAACCGGCAAGTCGCCGCTGGATTTTTTGCCAGGAAACTATCGGTCGATGAGATCACCAGCCACGGGTAGTTCGGTACGCCGTGGTCGCGATACTTGAACGATTTGACCGAGCTCGGTCCGCCAAGGCCGGCAATACTGGCCGGGTTGGTCACGACGCCGTGGGTTGCATCGACTTTTTTGTCGATCAGCAGGCGCGACGAGGCGTAGCCGGGATTGACGGTTTTGACATCCTTCATCGTCAAGCCGGCGCTGGCCAGCAGGGCCTTAACGTACGCGCGCTCATCGAGCTTGGCGGTCAACGCGATCGTCTTGCCCTTGAGATCGGCGACCGATTTGATCGCCGTGTCGGGCAACCAATAGAGCGATGCACTCAAATTGCGTTGCAAAGCGGCGATGCCCTTGACTGGGATGCCCTTGTCGCGCGCGGCGAATAGCGCGGGTACGTAGCTGATCGCGAAGCTGACTTTGTTGGTGACCAGCAGCTTGATTGGATCGGACACCGACGGGGGTTCGATCACGTTGACCTCAATGCCCTCATCGGCGAAGAAGCCTTCCTCCTCGGCTGCGACAAACGGAGCCCAGCTGAAGTAAGGCAGCCAGTCCATCATCATGGACATCTGCTTGACTTCGGGCGGCTTGCTGCAGTGGGGATTGGTTTCGGCCCACGCACCTTTCTGTGACGCGACCGCGAACAGGGCTACGGCGGCTAGCCCTATGACAAATCCGATACGTCGGAACATGTTGGTCCTCCCTTTGTTTTAGATTCTTGGATTTGGGTTTAGATCTTAGGATTTGGTTTAGAATTCAGAATCCATCGCTTTGAGGCTCTCGTCGTGGATCGCGTCGAGAACTTGCTCTTTGAGCTTATTGAATGACTCCGAGGTCGTCACCTTACGCGACCGTGGCCGCGCAATATCGATCGGGACTTCGAGCTTGATCGATCCCGGGCGCGCGGTCATCACCAACACGCGATCGGCGAGGAACAACGCTTCTTCGACATCGTGGGTGATGAACAGCACCGTGCGATTATCTTGCGCCCAGACCTCCAGCAGCCACTCCTGCATGTTGGCCCGAGTGAGCGCGTCGAGCGCACCAAACGGTTCATCAAGCAGCAACACCTCGCGCGGGCATAGCAAGGTGCGCATCAACGCGGCGCGTTGGCGCATGCCGCCCGAGAGCTGCGGTGGACGCTTGTCGGCGAATCCGCCGAGGCCGAAGCGATCGAGCAGCGTCACAGCTTTCTTGCGCGCTTCTTTGCGCGGTGTGCCAAGGATTTCGATTCCCAGCGCGACGTTGTCGCGAATGGTGCGCCAGGGCAGGAGTAAGTCGCGCTGGAACATATAGGCGCAATAGGGGCGCCGATCCGGTACGTCGGTGCCGTCGATGAGGATTTCCCCACCGGTCGGGTCGAATAGACCGGCAACCATATTGAGCACCGTGCTCTTGCCGCAGCCTGATGGGCCGACGACCGCGACGAACTCGCCTTGACGCACCGCGAATGTTGCATCCGCGACCGCCGTCACCTCGCCGTCGGATTCGGTGCCGAATATCTTGCTGACGGTGCGCAGTTCGATTCGAGCGTTCGACTCCGCCGCCGTAGCAGGTGGCGCATGGTCGTCTGCCTCAAGAGTGCTGGTTGACATATTACGGGCTCGCCTCCCTACAAGACCGGTCGAAAACGCGCGGGATCGGCGGCTTATTCTGCCGCTGTGCATTCGCTCCCGCGATGTTCGTGCACGAAGATCTTACCGTATTTCCCGAGAATGTACTCGCCGAAGCTTACCGGTTCGTATTTGGGCGGGTTGTCAGGCGATTGGCAGCTCGGTAGGCACTCAACCTTGGTATCGAAGGTGGGATGATAGAACAAGGCAATCGAAAGCCTTTGCTTGTCCTGGTTGTGGACCACGCGGTGTGGCATCGACATGAAGCGCCCGTTGGTCCACTGCGCCAGCAGATCACCAAGATTGATGATGAACGAATTTGGGATGCATGGTGCGGCAAACCATTCGGAATCGCGCGGCTTGAGCTGTAGCCCGCCGGCAGCGTCCTGCGCCAGGATTGTCATCATGCCGTAGTCGGTGTGGGCTGCGGCCGCGAGCTGACGCTCAGGCGCGTCGGCCGGGCGCGGCGGATACCTGATCAAGCGCATCAAAGCGATGGGCCGCGGCTGATACAGTTTCTGGAAAAAATCGAGCGGCAGATCAAGCGCCGCCGCGAACGCCGGTAGCAGCTTGAAACCGAAATTACGGACGGTCTCGAAGTAAGTCTCTACGGGGTCGCGGAAATTTGGTAGGTCGGGCCAGCGGTTGGGTCCATGCAGCTTGCCGGCAATCACATCCGGATCGTCAAGCGGCACGTCGATGCCAAAATCAAAGCTCTCTTTGAGATCGGCGACGCCCTTACCCTCGGGGTGGCTGATTTGTTCGAGCGGAAAATAACCGCGCGAGAACTCATCGACTTTGATCTTCATGCGTTCTTCGATCGGCCAGCCAAAGAAACGCTCCGATTGTGCAAATGCACCGTCGATCACCTCGGTCGGAACGCCGTGGCCGACCGCATAGAAGAAGCCAACTGAATCGCATGCTTTGGCGACTTCCTTGCCAACCCGTGCGGCACCATCGGGCTCACCGTTGATCAGCGGGCTCACATCGACAATCGGGATCTCGTACTTGGTACCGGTCATAGATATCTCTCCGCACTTGCGCGTCGTCTTCTCATCTCAATGTTAAGCCGCTCATTCAGCTGCTTGGCGATAATAAAGCGGCCCCAGTTCGGTGCGCCAATCGGCGTCGCCGGCGATGATGCGCTCGGTCGGGAATACGTCGTAATAGCTGGAGTCGGCGCCAGGCGGGTCGCCGCCTTCCTCAACCGTGGCCACGGCATCGAGCAGGACATTGCGCATGACCACAACGGCGCGATCGGTGGTGCCTAAGTGCTCACCGGTGCGGTCGACGATCGGTCCCATACTTTCCTGAACGGCGTGGTCTTGGGTAGCAATGCCGTCGACCCCGGAGAAGGTCTCGGTCTTCTGTTTTTCCCGGTCGATCATCCAATCGACGTCTTGGTTGCGCACTTTGCGGTAATCGGCGGTCTGCTCGCCGGGCCCGCGACCGCCGATGCGGGCGCGCCAGGCCCGGTCCTCTTCGGTAATCGGCTGGTCACCGAAACGCGCGGTCCAGGTGTAGAACATGGTGTTTTCGTCATCCATCGGCACCCAGGCATTGCCGCTGGCCTGCGGCATATAGTTTTCCTCCTCGGTTTCGCCGTGTCCGAGTTCGAGTGCGAACTGAACATGAAAAGGCATGACGAAATGGTAGACCCGGACCCATTTGCGACCGTCCGGCATGGGCCGGGACGACGCGTAGATATGGCCATAGTCGGTGCGCTCGACCTCGTCCTCGACGGCGTGCGGTTTGGTCCATATTCCGGTAACGCCGGCGTTGGCCTCGAGATTGCCCATCGTCCGATGCAGGGTGGCAACGTGGAACGAATCGACCCCGCCCTCCAGCGCCTGCAACCAATTGCACTCTTCCCAGCTTTTCTCGGTGAAGCGGTGGGATTCGGGTACCACCGCCCAGCAAAAGTCCGGCGCCGGCGGCATCTTTTCCGCGGGTCCCATAAAGGCCCAAACGAGTCCGCCGCTTTCGACCGTCGGATAGGCGGTGAGCTGGATTTTGTCTTTGAAGTCCTTGCCGACGGGTTCGGTCGGCTGATCGATTAAACGGCCTTCAACGTCGTACTTCCAGCCGTGGTAGACACAGCGCAATCCGCTCTCTTCATTGCGGCCAAGGAACAACGACGCGCACCGGTGTGCGCAAAATTCCTCGAGCAGGCCAACCCGGCCTTCGCTATCGCGAAATGCGACCAGTTTCTCCCCAAGCAGCTTGACGCGGATTGGCGCCCCATCAGCCTCGAGTTCGGCGGTCGTTGCAGCGGGTACCCAATAGCGGCGCATTAATTCGCCCATCGGCGTGCCGGGTCCAACTCGGGTGATGCGTTCGTTGTCTTCGCGCGAGAGCATAGCGGCCTCTCATTTTTGTTCGGTGCGTGCGGATCGAATCCGGCGCGCGATGATAGCAATATTTGCGGTTTACTTCTCTACAAGCTCAAGGGGTGCGCGAGACAGGGGTTCGCAACCCGATTCCGTTACCCGGACCGTTTGGCCCAACGTCATCGCCAGTCCGGTATCGCTATCGGCGATCGCTGTGCCATTGAACTCGACGCGAATGCGACCAGCGCTACGCGCAAAACTGATCTGGTAAGCTCCTGGCGATTCTTCGCTCATTTCAATACCTCAATGGGATCTCGTTCGTGCCATCCGCTAAGTCGACCTGAGGCGCGGTAAAACATCGCGCGCGAATCGGTCGACCTGTTGAGGTTGATCTAGGGCACCGAAGCGGCAAACAAAGTGGGTGACACCGGCCGCAGCGAATTCTTCGAACCACTGGGCAATCCGATCGGGCGTGCCAACCGGTCCCCACTGGTCGAGATCGACGGTGCCCGCCTTGGTCATCTCGGGGTAATAGGCGGCAATATATTCGTCGAGGCCGGCGCGGGCTTGGTCCTCACTGTCGGCGACATTCATGGTCACCTGGTAGGCGACGGAGAACCCATACATGCTTTTGCCTTCCGCGTCCCGGGCATGGCGGATGGCGACAAGCTGTTCGACCAGTTCGGTGGAGTGTTTGGCTCGGCAACAAGTCAGCCAACCGTCGCCATGGCGGGCGATGCGTTGTGACGCGCGATCGATGTTGCGCTTGAGCGTGGTTTCCTTAAGTCCATGGATCATGCGCGGATTGCTGACGACCCACATCGGCGGCGGCTTCTGGATCGGCAGGATCGGCGCCGGCTCGGTGCCCGAATGGAACGCGATGTCGTCGTAATGAAAGTGTCTGCCGTCAAAGGAGACGCGGCCTTCGGTCCAAAGCGCGCGCAACACCTGCAGGCCTTCCTCAAAGATGGTGGCGCGTTGCTTGTGGTCGAGGCCGACCGCGGCATATTCGCGGCGCACGCCCTCCTCCATGCCGGCATTCCCCATGCAGGCACCCAAAATCGTACGCCCGCCGGATATCACATCAAGCGTAGCCCATTCCAATGCCAAATAGAGCGGATCGCGGGTCGCGGTCACCAGACAGGCTGTGCCGAGCTTGGCCGTTTTGGTCCGCTGCGAGATCGCCGATAGCAGGCTCAGGGGTTCATAGCGTGGCTTCGAAAAAAGGCTGTCGCCGACCCAAATCGAATCAAATCCGAGTTCCTCGACTGTCGTTGCAAGATCCAGCAACGCCGGAATGTCGTAATTGGGCGCGATCAACGCTTCGCGATTGTTTAGATTGACGCCGATATGCACTGAAGTGTCCGTGGTTGATTGGCAGGGCGAAGTGGGGATGGGCAGGCTACTGCATTGTCCGACGCTGATCGAGACTGTTGGTGTCTTGACAAGGCATGCTCCAGTGACGCATTTGCCGCAGGAACCACGCGGAACAGGGAGGACGAACAATGGGACAGACAGTTGAGTTCAACCGGCCGGACGGCGGCACTACCCAGGGGCATTTGGCCGAAGCCGGTGACGGCAAGCCCGGCATCGTCGTCATTCAGGAATGGTGGGGGCTCAACGACCAAATTCGGGGTGTTGCTGATCGTTTCGCCGCGGCCGGCTACAACGCACTAGCGCCTGATCTCTACCAGGGACGCGTCACTCAAGATCCCGATGAAGCCGGCCACATGATGGAAGGTCTCGATTTTCCCGGCGCGACGCATCAAGATTTGCGCGGCGCGGTTCAACTCCTCAAGGAATCCTCACCCAAGGTTGCGGTGATGGGTTTTTGCATGGGCGGCGCGCTAACCGTCGCCGGGGCCGTGCACATTGCCGAAGCCGACGCCGGAGTCTGCTACTACGGCATTCCGCCAAAGGATTTTGCCGATCCCGGCAAGATTGGGATTCCCTTTCAGGGCCATTTTGCCAATCAGGACGATTGGTGCACGCCCGCTGCGGTTAACGAATTAGAAGATGCGATGCGTGCGGCCGGTGTGGCCTACGACGTCTATCGCTATGACGCCAAGCACGGCTTTTTTAACGAAACCAGTCCAGCCCACGATGCTGCATGCGCCGCGCAGTCGTGGGAGCGGATGATCCCGTTCTTGGAGGCGCATCTGTAGCGCATCGCGCGGGGGTTTGTTGCGACTTCGCCCACCTGGCGATAGCCCTCCTTCGCGCTCTGAGTATTCCGGCGCGATACGTGACCGGCTACGCTTGGCGCCTGGACCCGCCAGACTTCCACGCTTTGGTCGAAGTGTATTGCGGCGGTCGCTGGCACCTGTTCGATCCCACTGGGCAAACCAACCCGGATGGGTCGGTGCGCATCGGCACTGGGCTCGACGCAGCGGAGACACCTTTTTCGATATTCTTTAGCAACTGTGATCTTACGGGAATCGCGGTGTCGTGTGTGGGACGCCTCCCTGAACACGGCTCGGATCGTGATTGAGAGCCCCGCCTCGTGAAGGTATTGAAGAAGAGGTGGTGGGGTTGGCGCTTGCGAGACCCCGATCACCGGAGCCTGCCAATTGCAGCGGCTGACTGTCGACCATAAGACGACCTATGCATATCGGACGGCGGTCAAGTTTGGGGACCATCGTTTGATGTTCCGCCCGCGCGACAGCCATGATCTGTGGTTGGTTGACGCCAGGCTGACAGTTCAGCCGAAGGCAGAAATCCTTTGGTTGCACGACGTATTTAGCAATTCGGTCGCGATAGCTAGCTTCAACAGGCCGTCGGACCGGCTTTTCTTCCGGTCGAAGATCGTCGTCGATCGCTATCCGTTCACGGAGCCTGAGTTCCCGATCGAGGATTACGCCCGCTCGCTACCCTTCAGCTACCGCGCGAGCGAAGCGCCGGATCTTGGCGCAACCATCGAATGCCACCACGCCGAGCCCAGGGTGGCCGAATGGACCCATCGCTTCCTCAACCGCGTGGGCGTGACAAACACCGAGGACTTCCTGATCAAGATCACCGGCGCGATTCCCGAGGCGTTCACGTATGAGGAG
>CAUZWH010000018.1:0-15993 GCA_963583675.1 Alphaproteobacteria bacterium | reverse complement strand
TGTGCATCGCCAACCCGACCAGCTCGACGCCCGGGAGGGCGCGGATCTCGTTACAAATAGCGCCGACTTCCGGCCCTGCAATGCCGAACTTGTTCTGATCCGTACCGGTTGTGATCTTGGCGTGCGTCGCGGCGTCGACGTTGGGGTTTACGCGCACCGCCACCCGTGCAACCAGCTTGCGGGCGACGGCCAACCGGTTGATTGCCGCTAGCTCAGGCGCGGATTCGATATTGAACTGAAGGATTCCCGCGGTGAGCGCTACCTCGATCTCCGCGTCGGTTTTTCCGACACCAGAGAAAACGATCTGATCGGGTGCAATGCCGGCAATCAACGCGCGCTGCAGTTCGCCGGCAGAAACGATATCTGCGCCGGCGCCAAGATCGGCCAACGTCCGGATAACGGCCAGGTTTGAGTTTGCCTTGACCGAATAATAAATGCCCGCATCGAGGTGCGCGAAGGCGTCCTCGAATACGCGATAGTGGCGCGTTAGCGTGGCGGTGGAATAGCAATAAAACGGCGTCCCAACCGCCGCCGCGATATCGGCGATCGACACGCCTTCGGCGAACAGTTCGCTGTTTCGGTATTCAAAGTGGTGGACCATTGAAATGATGTGGCGGTTCAGGATTGATTTTTCTTGGGTTTTTCTTTGGTCTCTTCCTTGGTTGGCGGCGCTTCGAGATCCCCTTTCTTGCCGCAACCGGCGAGGTTCCCTGCGATGCCAACCAACACGAAAGCTGTGACCAGCAGTTTGATTACTGACATTTTTTGCGTGCCCGCCTTATAGCTTCGCGCACCCGACGCGGCGCGGTTCCGCCCGAACTCGTGCGGCTGGCGACCGAACTTTCAACGCTGAGAACCGCGAACACATCATCGGTGATCCTTGGCTCTACGGCGCATAAATCGCTCAGCTGAAGTTCCTCCAGGCGACATCCTCTGTCGGCGGCGATGCGGACAATCCGGCCAGTCATCTCGTGCGCCTGCCGGAACGGGAGGTCGAGCTCGCGGACCAGCCAATCGGCAAGATCTGTCGCCGTCGCGTAGCCATCTTCGGCAGCCGCTCTCATTGCTGCAACATTGACGGTTAAGTCGCCGATCATCTCCGTCATTGCCGCGATACACAGCGTGAGGGTATCGGCCGCATCGAATACCGGTTCCTTGTCTTCCTGCATGTCCTTGGCATAAGCCAGTGGCAATGCCTTTAAGGTGACCGAAATCGCGTTCAACGCGCCGAGCAGACGGCCCGTTTTGGCCCGCACGAGTTCGGCTGCATCCGGATTTCGTTTTTGCGGCATGATCGAAGAACCGGTCGTCAGCTTGTCCGGCAACTCGACAAAGCCAATAAGCGGGCTCGACCACAGCACCAATTCCTCGGCGAGGCGCGAAAGGTGCAGTCCTATGAGATTCGCAAAAGAAAGAAACTCGACGACAAAATCACGGTCTGAAACCGCGTCGAGCGAATTGGCCGCCGGCCGCGCAAAGCCGAGCGCGCGTGCCGATGCACGTCGATCGAGTGGAAACGACGTGCCCGCGAGAGCGGCAGCGCCCAGCGGGCACTCATTTAGGCGCTTGCGGCAATCGCGCCCCCGCCCGCGATCACGATCCAGCATTTCGAAGTAAGCCATAAAATGGTGGCCCAGGGTGACGGGTTGGGCAGCTTGCAGATGCGTGAAGCCCGGCATTACGGTACTCGCATGAGTTTCCGCCTGCGCCACCAAGGCGCGCTGCAATCCGGCGAGATCGCGGTCGAGCTCATCGAGCGTATCGCGCAACCACAAGCGTAAATCGGTCGCCACCTGATCGTTGCGAGAACGCGCCGTGTGGAGCCTGCCGGCGGCGTCGCCGATCAGCTCGTGCAGGCGCGCCTCGACGTGCATGTGGATATCTTCGAGAGCGCGATCAAAGGTGAAGCGCCCGCTGGTGATCTCAGTTTCTACCACATCGAGTCCGCGCAAGATTGCGTGACCATCCTTGTTTGAGATAATTCCCTGCGCCATCAGCATGTTACAGTGAGCGCGAGAGCCGGCAATGTCCTGTTTGTAGAGACGTTTATCAAAATCGATCGAGGCGTTGATTTCGGCCATGATCGCGGCGGGCCCGGCGGCGAAGCGGCCACCCCACATGACGTTGGTGTGATCGGCGACGTTGGTTTTTTTGGATTTGGCGGGCTTGTCGTTCATGCCGAAAATCCAAGATAGAAAGGTTTCATTGCTAGTGTTACCGGTGGAGCAGCCATGAATCGTTCCCTAGTTTACGTTGCGCTAGTGATCATCGTCGTCGGACTTGTTGCCGTCGCGCTGACGCAAACCGGGAAAGATTCGCCCGATACAGGAACGGGACCTGTTGCCGACGCAAAATCACTCATCACCGGGCAGGTCGCGAACTTTACCCTCTACGAGCAGGCGAAGCCAACGCCTGAGGTGGAGTTTTTGGATGCTGCCGAACAGCCTCGCAGTTTTGCCGATTTTCAAGGAAAAGTCGTTTTAGTGAACTTCTGGGCGACCTGGTGCACGCCGTGTATCCGCGAGATGCCCGCGCTTGCACGCCTCGAAGCAGAACTTGGTGGTCATGATTTTCGGGTTGTGGCGATATCGATCGACCGTAAGGGAATGCCGGCCGTCAATCGCTTTTACAAGAAACACAAGATCGAAGGCCTCAAACCATTCGTCGATACGAAAAATGCGGTGCCGCGGAAGCTTAGAGTGGTCGGCCTGCCGACGACCGTGCTGATCGACCGGCGCGGTAACGAGATTGGCCGTCTGGTGGGTGGCGCGGAGTGGGATAGCCCCGAAGCAATCAGACTGATTCGCCACTTCATCAAGGCGTCGTAGCCGCTAGCGTCAGCGAAGCATCCTATTTCTAGAATGCCGCCGGGATCTTTGCCGGGGGATCTTCGTAGAGCCTGCGCGCTTATCGGGTCGGCGTCGGTTTGTCGCCGCTGTAGTCGTAAAATCCCTTGCCGGTCTTGCGGCCGAGCCAGCCTGCTTCAACGTATTTTGTGAGCAAAGGACAGGGGCGATATTTCGAATCGCCGAGTCCTTCATGCATCACCTGCATCACGGCCAGGCAAGTATCGAGTCCGATGAAGTCAGCAAGCTCAAGCGGTCCCATGGGGTGGTTGGCGCCGAGCTTTAGGGCAACATCGATCGATTCGATCGATCCCACCCCTTCGTAGAGCGCATATACCGCTTCGTTGATCATCGGTATCAGAATGCGGTTGGCGATAAACGCCGGATAGTCTTGAGCGGTCGCCGGGATCTTGCCGAGCTTGATCGCGAGTTCGTGGACTGCCTCATAGGTCGAGTCCTCGGTCGCTATACCGCGTGCCAGTTCGACGAGCTGCATCACCGGCACCGGGTTAAAGAAATGCATGCCGATGAACTTGCCGGGCCGGTCGGTGGCGGCGGCGAGCCGGGTAATCGAGATCGACGATGTGTTGCTCGCGATCAAAACGTCTTCGTCGAGCAGAGGACACAGCTCGGCAAAAATCTTCTTCTTGAGATCTTCGTTTTCGGTCGCTGCCTCAATCACAAGGTCGCAGCTGGTGAGTGCTTGAAGACTGTTGCCGGTTGCGATCCGGGTCAGCGCCGCGGTTTTTTCATCCTTGGTAATCTTTTCGCGTTTGACCTGGCGGTCGAGATTGCCCTCGATCGCTGTGACCGCTTTTCCCAGTTGGGCGGGGGCGACGTCCATCAGGGTGACGTCGACGCCGGCGAGCGCCGCAACATGGGCGATGCCGTTGCCCATCTGTCCGGCGCCGATAATCCCTAGCTTGGCGAGCATGGTCGATCCTGGCCGGTTCAGGGTCCGGAAAAGCCGAGCTTTTCCAACTCGGCATCCAATTCGGGCAACGCTTTAAACAAATCGGCGACCAATCCGTAATCGGCGACCTGAAAAATCGGCGCTTCTTCGTCTTTGTTGATGGCGACGATAACCTTGCTGTCCTTCATACCGGCAAGGTGCTGGATGGCACCGGAGATGCCGACCGCGATATAGAGATCGGGCGCAACGATTTTACCGGTCTGCCCGACCTGGTAGTCGTTGGGGACAAAGCCGGCATCGACCGCGGCGCGGCTGGCGCCGACCGCGGCACCGAGTTTGTCGGCAATCTTCTCCAACATGTCGAAATTATCGCCGCTTTGCATGCCGCGGCCGCCCGAGATGATGACCCCGGCAGAGGTAAGCTCGGGACGCACCGATTTGGTAAGTTCGGCGCTAACGAATGATGAGATGCCCGGATTTTCGGCCGCACCCATTGGCTCTATTGACGCACTGCCGCCTTCGCTGGGAGCCGCTTCGAAACCGGTTCCCCGCACGGTGATGACTTTGATCGCGTCGTTTGATTGCACCGTTGCCAGCGCATTGCCGGCATAAATCGGCCTGACAAATGTGTCGTCCGATACGATTGCCGAAATCTCCGAGATTTGTGCAACGTCCAGCAACGCAGCCGCGCGGGGCATGTAGTTTTTGCCGGTCGTCGTTGCCGGCGCGAGGACGTGCGAATAGTTCGCCGCCAACTGGGCGATGAGCACGCCCATCGCTTCGGCCAAATGATTAGCGTAGTTGGCATCGTCCACAACCAAAACTTTGGCTACGCCCATGATCTTGGCGGCGGCGTCCGCCGCCCCGCCGCATTCAGCGCCGGCCACCAGGACATGGATGTCGCCATCCAGCTCCGAGGCAGCGGTTACGGTGTTGAGCGTGGCGTCTTTGAGCGACGCATTGTCGTGCTCAGCAATGACCAGGACCGACATCAGAATATCCTCGCTTCATTGTGGAGCTTGTCGACGAGCTCGGCCACGTCCGCAACCACGACCCCGGCCTCTCGTTTTGGTGGTTCTTCCACCTTTACGATCGTCAAGCGCGGCGCTGCGTCGACACCCAATTCCTCGGGTGTCGTTGCATCGATCGGCTTTTTCTTCGCCTTCATGATGTTCGGCAACGATGCATAGCGCGGTTCGTTGAGGCGAAGATCCGTCGTCACCACGGCGGGTAGTTTAAGCGCGACAGTCTCCAAACCACCGTCGATTTCGCGCGTCACCTGGATTTTTCCGTCACCGATTTCGAGATTCGAGGCGAAAGTTCCTTGCGGCCACCCCATCAGGCCGGCCAGCATTTGCCCGGTCTGGCTCGAATCATCATCGATCGCCTGCTTGCCCATAATGACCAGTTCGGGGGCTTCCTTTTCGATGATCGCCTTGAGCAGCTTGGCAACCGCGAGGGGTTGCAATTCCGCATCGGTTTTGACGTGAATGCCACGATCGGCACCCATCGCCAGCGCGGTGCGGATGGTTTCCTGACATTGCTGCGGGCCCATCGATACCGCAATGATCTCCTGTGCGGTCCCGGCTTCGACGAGCCGGATGGCTTCCTCGATAGCAATCTCGTCGAACGGGTTCATCGCCATCTTCACATTGGCGAGTTCGACTCCGGATTTATCCGCTTTGACGCGTATTTTCACGTTGGGATCGACCACGCGCTTTACCGGGACGAGCACTTTCATCGCTCAGCCGCTCCTTCTAGTCATCGGGCAATTATCGGGGCGCCGGGCAAACTAAATTGGCACCCAAGCACTGTCAACGAAGCGCACACGTTTCCACGTGCCAGAGCGGAAACGTAATTAGGGTGCCAGCGTAAGACCCATCTCCCAGAATTGAGTTTCCAATCGTGTTGCCCTGGCGAAGGTTTGCGCGAGGTCTGGGTATCGCGCCTCGGTCAGGCGTTTTTGCGCAAGGCCGTCGAGGTAGTCATGTGAATCCTGGGCGAGTTCCTGGTAGGAGGCGCTTCCGTACCCCTCGATCCAAATGCGGTAGGGATTGCCTTCGAGCCGGGTCTGGGGATCTGCCAACAGCGAGCGGCCAATTTCAGCGTAACCCAGCACGCAAGGGGTGAGCGCTGTATGCAAGTCGAGGAGATCGCCGGCCATGCCCCGTTCGAGCACGTAGCGCGTATAGGCAATGGTCGCATTGGCTTCCGGCGCGGCTTCTACATCTGCCGCGCTCAGCCCCCACCCTTCGCAGAAGGTGAGGTGCAGCTTCATCTCAGTGGCGACCGTTGCCGACAGGCTTGCCGCCGCTGGGCGCATGTCTTCGAGCGTGTCCGCCTTATAGGCGGCGAGTGCGTAGGCGCGGGCGAAGTGGATGAGAAACAGATAGTCCTGGATCAGATAGTGGCGAAAGCACGCCTCGGGAAGCGTTCCCTGTCCTAATTGGCGGATGAATTCGTGGTCCGTGTAAGCCCGCCATTCGTCGCCGCAGGACTCCTTGAGCCGATCGAAGATGGATTGATTGGATCTGGTCATAAGCTCGCAACTAGTTTCATTTTTTCACCAGATTGGTTTCGATGTTCAGGTTGAAGACCCCATATTCTAGTGTTCCGCCCATCCGCGTGAAATAAGTTCGTGAAATAAGTTCTCGCCACACCCACGGGACCTCGTGAATCAGTCCGCTTCACAACGGCGACTAGCAGCGGTTTTTATAGCCGATGTGGTCGGCTACAGCCGGCTGATGGGTGACGACGAAGTGACCACGCTCCAGCGCTTGCGCGAGTATCGCAGCGCGATGTCGGATCAGATCGCCGCGCGCGGTGGTCGCGTTGTGACACCTCGGGCGATGCGCTTCTCGCGGAATTTGCAAGCGTCGTCGATGCGATCGAATGTGCTGTCGAGTCGCAAACCGACATTGCTGTGCGGAACACCGACGTCGAGGAGCGACAGCGCCTTCGCTTCCGCATTGGCCTGCATCTTGGTGACGTCTTGGTGGAGGACGACGACATCTTCGGTGATGGGGTCAATATTGCGGCCCGCCTGGAGGCGCTCGCGCCGCCGGGTGGCCTGTGCATGTCTGGCACCGTGTACGATGTGGTCCACCGCCGAATTGACCTGGTCTATCAGCCCTACGGCGACCAGGAGTTCAAGAATATTGATGAGCCTGTACGCGCTTATGGCGTGGCGATTGACGGTGGCGTTAACCTGACCGTGCCGGGCAAAACAAAGGCCAAAGACTCGCGCCCGTCGATCGCGGTTCTGCCGTTTGAGAACATGAGCGGCGATGCCGAGCAGGCCTACTTCTCGGATGGCATCACCGAAGATCTGATCACGTCCCTGTCCAAGATTGATGGCTTGTTTGTCATCGCCCGGAACTCAACCTTTACGTACAAAGAGCAGCGCAAAACCGTTGATGAGATCGCCGCTGATCTCGGCGTTCGCTACATTCTCGAGGGAAGTGTCCGTAAAGCGCGGGAGCGCGTTCGCATAACCGCGCAGCTCGTCGATGGGCAAACCGGCGGGCATCTGTGGGCCGACCGCTACGACCGCGACCTCACCGACGTCTTCGCCGTGCAGGACGAGGTAACCCAAAAGATCGTCGATGCCCTGCAGGTCGAGCTAACCGATCGCGATCGGCAAAATCTGGGACAACCCGGCTATGTTGCTGATGTGGAGGCCTACGACTACGTCCTGCGCGGACGCGATCAATATTTACGCTATACCCGGGAGGCGAGCGTGCAAGCCCGCGAGATGTTCGCAAAAGCGATCGCGATCGACCCCGGCTACGCCGAGGCGCACGCCTGGCTCTCGGCCACCTACATCCACGAGTGGAATCAATTGTGGACGCGCGACGTAAGTGAATCGCTGGAGCCTGCGCTCGACCATGCCCAAAAAGCGCTGGCGCTGGATGATTCATTGCCAATTGTCCATATGGCGTTAAGTCAATCCTATCAGTGGCAGAATCGGCCCGACGACGCCTGCGCCACGGCCCAACATGCGGTCTCGCTTGACCCCAACAATGCCGATGCCTTGGGCGCGCTTGCGGAAATTTTCGTCATGAGCGGGCGGCCCCAAGAGGGCATCGATTTGATCGAAAAGGCCATCGAACTCAATCTGCACTTTCCGGCGTGGCACTTGACGATCGCGGCGTGGGGGAGATTTTGGCAACGTAACTACGATGATGCCTCGTCGCTAATTCGTCGCGCCGATGTACGCAATCCCGATATGCTCGGCAATCACATTCTGTTGGCACTCTGCCACGCGCTCAACGGCGACCTCGAAAAGGCGGCCCATGCCATTGGAGAGTGCCGTCGGGTCAGCGGATCGGAGGTCAACATCAACCAGATGGTCCGCGATGTTCCATTCCTCAATCAGGGCGACGTCGATCATTTCATCGAGGCCGCACGGGTGGCGGGCTTCCCCGAGTAGCTGCTAGTTCGCCATCAACACGGGTATGTCGGTTTCTTCGATAACGTCGCGGGTTACGCCGCCGAAAATCATCCGCCGCAGTCGACTGTAGGCAGCGCCGCCCATCACCAGAAAATTTGCCTGGTTATTGCGGGCTGCACGCACGAGCGTGGCCCCTATAGTTCCGCTTTTGCGCGCGGACTGATCACGCGCCGCGACACCGTGCGAGGCTAGATATTGGGCGACGCTTTTTGCACTAAGGCCACGACGGGCGCCGGCGTCATCAACCTCGAGGACAATGGTTTGCGCAGCCGCCTTCAGGAACGGTAGTGCAAACGCTACCGCCCGTGCCGCTTCTGGGCGCCCGTTCCAGGCCACAACGCAGGTTCCCTGCAGCGGCACATGATCGCCGCGTGGTAGCACCAATACCGGCCTGCCGCCCTCGGTGAGCACGGCTTCGATCGTTTCCGACACCTCGCCCTCGGCGCTCCCGCGAGATGTCACGACCAAATCGCTAATCCTTGCACGGGTCGCGACAACCAATTCCTCGGTCCCACCCGCCACGGCGAAGCGAGCGGTGAAGTTTGTGCCCTCAGGAGGCGTTTCTTCTGCCACACCCTCGCTTTTGCAGATCGAATCGAAGGCGGCGCGAATGCGCTCTTCGGCTCGTTTGGCCTCGCGCATGGCGTCTTCGGTGACAGCGAAGCCCATCCCCCGCTTGGTTAGTGCTTCCCAGCCGGGATCACTCGGTCGCGGCAATGGTGAAACGTGAAGCGCTTCGACGGCGGCATCGAAGTGTCGCCCAAGCTTCAGCGCTCGCTCAAAGATCTTACGCTCGATCGCGGCGTCGTCGAGAGGGACCAGAATCGTACGAATCTCACTCATGTTGCTGCTGTGCTTGGAGCGCCGGGTCCCAGGGGTTGACCATAGGAAAGCTCGACGCAGTTTCCATCAGGATCACGCAAGCCACAATAATAGCCGACTGGATAGGGTTCTTCACGCGTGGGCCACATGAGTTGGCCGGCGCTATCTGCTCGGGCCGCGGCCACGTCCACGGCTTCGCGGCTCTCGAGGGCAAAGCCGAAATGGCTAATATCGCCCTTAATCTGATCGCGTCCCGGTCCGCCATCAATTAGCACGATAACAAATTCTTCCTCGCGGCCGGCCTCAGCGAGCCACACGACGTGCCCGCCGTCGCGGCGGCGGTCGTGAACGACAGTGAGGTCGCAGTAGTTGCCATAGAAATCGACCATCGCGTCAAGGTCGCGGACGTGGAGCGCGAGATGGGTAAGTTGTGGTCGCATCGCCGCGCCGGCTATCGATTGGCGCCGGGACGCCACAGCACGTCCTTCGCGCCTTTATCGTTTAAGAACCTACCGAGTACGAAGAAATGATCCGACAGGCGATTGATGAATTTGATCGCTAGCGGATTGATGACTTCGCCATCGGCGAGTTCGGTAATCAAACGTTCGGCGCGCCGGGTAATCGTGCGCGCCAGATGCAAGTTGGCTGATGCCGGCGTGCCACCTGGCAAAACGAACGAAGTGAGGTCGGAGAGTTGCCCATTCATGACATCGATCTCAGCCTCAAGTCGATCGATCTGGTTCTGAACAATGCGCAACGCGTTTTCGTCTTCTTCGCCCGAGCCAGGCCGGCAGAGATCCGCGCCCAAGTCGAATAGATCGTCCTGGATGCGCGCGAGCATTTCGTCTCCGTCACCCGTTGTATGGAGGCGCGCAAGACCCACGGCCGCATTGGCCTCATCGACCGTGCCATAGGCTGCCACCCGCACATCGTGCTTGGCGACGCGCCCGCCGCCACCGAGGGAGGTTTGTCCGGCGTCGCCGCCACGGGTGTAAATCTTAGTTAGTTTGACCATCAACCCCTCGCATAGGCTAGCCAATAGATGAGGACTAGGACGACGGTCGTCGCCTGCGTTCCGATCCGCGCCCGCATCAGCAGGTTGCTGTATTTGGCATTGAACTGACCGCCACGGACCATCGAGATCAATCCTGCCACCAAAACACCGAGCGTTGCGATCAGGGCAATGATGACGAGCGCGATGAGAACCGATTCCATATGCCGATCTTACGGCGAACCGCCGGCAACTGTCGCGATTACTAGGTGATCGAACTCGGTAGAAAACTCAATAGAACTCTTACGTGGGCGGGGCCCGCGGATACGGACCCCGTCCTAATGTCTAACGGCTAGGCCGCTTTTGCGCCGCTTGGTCGCCTTTTTACCGCGGGCTTGCTCTTTTTTGCGCCTTTAGGAAGCACGACGCGCCCGCGCAGATGACCGATCCCGTCGATTTCGCAGGTCACGACATCGCCCACATTTAGATATCCAGTGGCCAGGCTGATGTCCTTGCGTCCTGCTTTGGCTCCACGGCCACCGAGTTCAGGGTCGGTACCCCACGCGGTGCCGCCGGGTGTGCCCGTCGAGATCGCCGACCCCGTTTTCAATGTAACGAAGCCGGAGAAAAATCGGACGAGGTCATAAACGCTCCAAATCATCATCCCGGTGGTGTTGCTCTGGCGCACCTGATCGTTCACCAAGGTGCGAAGTTGCAGCTTTTGGGGATTGCCGACTTCGTCCGCGGTAACGATGCAAGGGCCCATCGGTGCCGAGGTGTCGAAGTTCTTGCCAGGGCCGACCGCATATTGCGACGTGCCGTCGGGCCGCATTTTTACCTGACGATCCCTGGCCGTTACATCATTCATGATGGTGTAACCGTAGATATAGTCTTTGGCGTCCTTTTTGGCGATATGACGCGGCGCACCCTTGCCGATGATGACCACAAGCTCAGTTTCGTAGTCCAATTTTTTGGTGATTTTCGGCTCGTAGATGATGTCGTCATACGGGCCGTTGGTGCATTGCTGCAGCTTGATGAAGAACTCGGGCTCTTTGCCTTCGACCACAGGTTTTTCGTCACGGTGGTCCCAATAGTTCTCGCCCGAACAGAGGATGACGGCAGGCTCGATCGGCGCAAACAATTTGGTGCGCGCGAGGTTGCGCCGGCCCTTGCCGGTCTTGCGGCTTTCGCGGATCGCTTTGCGCGCCAGACCGAGGCCGCGGTTGCCCGCTTCGATGAATGCAATCGTGTCGTTGAGCGCATCGCGGTCACGTGCGGCGAGCTTGCTCGGCCCGCCGAGAGCGTCGATCACGTCGACCAGGCTTTTATCGTCGAGAACAGCGAGGCGCCGCTGGGTCCCTTTTTGGTAGTTATAAATGCGCATAAACCTCTCCTTGCTTGCGTAGCGTTTGGTTGAAATATCGTGGCGAAATCGTGAAACGAGCGCGGTGGGTTAGCCCTGTTGGCGAAAATTAACCTCTACCTTCACGCCATTGGGATCGGTGATGAAAAGCTGATGCATGGCAGCGTCTTCAACGAAGCGCTCGTCAAATTTGATATTGTTAGATTCAAGATGGGCTTTATAGGCGGCGTAGTCACTGCCTCGGAAAGCGACATGATCAATTGATCCCGAGCCGGAGTCGCGGTTCTCGCCGAGCTGCATTAGGTGCACCACGGGATCCTCGCCGGCATAGAGCCAGGCGCCGGGGAAGCCGAAATTGGGCCGATCACCATTTACCAGTCCGACGATTTTTTCGTAGAACTCAACCGTCTCATCGAGCTTTTCGGTCACAATATTGTAGTGCTCTAGTTTGTCGACCAGCATGGCTTCAAATCCGCTTTTGTGGGGCGCGGCATATTGCGCGCCGGGTTCGACCGGCGCAAGTCGTCAGAGCCGTTGTGTACTCGGAAGACTATTACGCCGCCGTGTCGCGGCGTTGGCTCGGCAAGCCTTCGAGATAGGCCACGACCTCGTCGGTGTCTACCACATCGGCATATTTGGCATGAATGTCGTAGAGCGCCTGCTCGTGGGCTGGCGGCCAGCGGTCGCCCACGCCGTCGCTGACGACGATCGGACGAAAGCCATTCTGGATCGCGTCGACCGCGGTTGCACGCACGCAGCCACTGGTTGATGCACCGGTAATAATCACGGTATCGACCCGTTGTGCGTTCAGACGCGCGGCGAGATCGGTGCCGAAGAAGCTCGATGCATATTTCTTCATCAACACGGCATCGCCTGCCTGCTGGTCGAGCCGCGGATCAACCTCGACTGCGGGTGTGCCGAAGCGAAGGTCTTCTGCGCCTTTGAGCTTGATACCCCAAATTCCCGCGTCTTTGAGGTCGGGATCGTCGTACCAAACGGTGGTGAAGATGATCGGCACGGTTTTGGGGCGCGCGGCACCGATGATGCGATTGTTGTTCTCTATTTGCACGTCCATGTCGCAGACGAAGCGATAGCTTGCTTCGGTGAAGGCACGAATAATATCGACTGCGACCAGGGCCGGACGCTCGCCAAAGCCAATGCGTTCGCCGTAGCCGGCACGCTTCATCGCGTCGTCTTGTACGCCGTGTTCGGGTTCGCTGGTCATGGGCGGCCTCCGCGTTGGCTCCAACACTACGGAGGCAGCTCGGGTGCGTAAAGTTTGCACCAGAATCCAGTTCCTTGAGTCGGCAAAACCTTGAACCTAAACTCACAGTTTGAAGGTGCGAGGGTGCGGACATGAAAAGCCTGGAGCGTGCGCAGAACGACCTCGGTGGCTCCCCTGCGGGGTCGGTGGGTAGCGATGCGCATTCGCCAACGTTATTCGAACGCCGCGTCGATGCGATCTTCAGGTTGCTCGTCGAACCGCCATGCTCCCTGTTCACCGTCGATGCCCAGCGCCGGGTTATGGAAGACGTGCCCAACGAACTCTACAAGGGGCTGTCGTATTACGAACTCTGGATGGAATCGATCCGCACGCTGTTGATTGAGCGCGGTGTGGTTAGCGATGACGAGGTCGATGCGCGGTTTATTGAGGTCGAAACGCGTATGATGGACGACTATCATGCGCGCCAAAGATCAGCGCAAAAAGACGAGGCTGAAGGAGGAGCGGGATGACGTTCAAATCTGGTGATCGCATTCGCGTCAAGACCACAGTGCCGACCGGTCATTGCCGCACGCCCTTTTATTTGCGCGGCAAAGAGGGGGTTGTGGAGACTGATCTTGGTGCCTTTCGCAACCCTGAGGAACTCGCCTATCACCGGGACGGGCTGCCCGAAATCGAGCTCTACCGCGTGCGTTTCGATCAAACGCATCTGTGGTCCGACTACAGCGGCAAGGCCAACGACACCTTGATCGCGGATATCTACGAACATTGGCTCGATCCGGCATCATAGGACGCAGCTATGGCCGAATCGCACACGCACGACGATCATGCGCCGATTGAGGATATCGATCGCGCGCCGACAAAATACGAGATCCTCGAACAGACGATTCGAGAACTGCTGATCGAAAAGAAGGTCCTCACCGCCGATGCGATCCGCGGCCAGATGGAGGACATGGAATCGCGTAGCCCGGAGAAGGGCGCCGAGGTTGTCGTCCGCGCCTGGACCGATCCGCAGTTCAAGGCACTTCTCTTGCGCGACGGTACCGCAGCGGTCGAGACCATGGGCGTCGATATGTCGCACGCACCGAAACTGGCGGTCGTTGAAAACACGGCCGAGGTTCACAACGTCATCGTTTGTACGCTGTGCAGCTGCTACCCCCGCAAGCTGCTCGGCATTCCGCCTGCCTGGTACAAAAGCCATGCCTATCGTTCGCGCGCGGTGATTGACCCCCGTGCCGTGCTCCGCGATTTCGGTACTGAGTTGCCGGAAGAGGTCGAGATCCGGGTGGTCGATTCGACCGCGGACTTGCGCTATATGGTCTTGCCGATGCGGCCCGCCGGCACCGACGATTTGTCCGCGCCCGAACTCGTCAAACTTGTGAACCGCGACAGCATGATCGGCGTCGCCCAGGCGCGAGATCCCAGTAGTCCGCCGCATGAGTCCGACGGTATGAGTTCGCGCGTATGAGCGCATACCGCTGACCAGCCAAACCCACCAATGACCGATATGCGTGGCAAGACGGTCGTGGTTACCGGCGCGACCGATGGGGTTGGCAAGGAAGCGGCTCTGCGTCTTGCCGAGGCGGGCGCTTCGCTGGTCTTGGTCAGCCGTAATCCTGAAAAAGGGCAGGCGGTCGTCGCGAGCCTGCAGCGCCAGGCGCACAACGAGAACATTCAGTTCCTCCAAGCCGATCTATCGCGGCGCGCCGATGTCAGGCGGGTGGCCGCCGACATTCGCGCGCGTTGTGATCGGCTCGACGTGTTGCTCAATAATGCCGGGGCGATTTTCATGCGGCGTGCTGAAAGCGCAGATGGCATCGAAATGACGTTGGCGCTGAATCATCTCAACTATTTTCTCCTCACGCACGAACTGCTCGGCCAGTTGAAGGCGAGCGCGCCGGCCCGGATTGTCAACGTTGCCTCAGCCGCCCACCGCCGCGGAGGGATCGATTTCGACGATCTCGAAGGTGGCAAATCCTATGCCGGCTGGCGCGCTTATTCGCAGTCCAAGCTCGCAAACATACTGTTCACCTATGAGCTTTCGCGGCGGTTGGGTGGCACCGGAGTTACCGCCAACGCACTCCATCCTGGATTCGTGCGCACCAGGTTTGGCAGCAACAACAGCTTGCTGGCCAAAATTGGCATTGCGATCGCCATGCGGGTAAGCGGTATTTCGGTCGGCGCCGGCGGCAAGACCAGCGTATATCTGGCGACCTCGCCGGACGTTGATGGCGCCACCGGGGGTTATTACGATCAATGCTCGCCCGTGCGCTCGTCGGCGATAAGCTATGACGAGGCCGTGGCGGCGCGGTTATGGGAGATAAGTGCCGGCATGACAGGTATTTCGGGATGAGCGATCCACGCCCGCTTGAAGGCCCGGTCCAGCCACCGGCGAGTGGTGAGCCCGCGCGCATGCTGGTCATCCTGCTCCACGGTCTGGGGGCGGACGGCAACGACCTGCTTGGGTTGGCGCCCTATTGGGCCCGGCATCTGCCCGATGCCGAGTTCAGTTCACCAGACGCGCCCGAGGCTTGCGACATGGCGCCGTCGGGCCGTCAATGGTTCAGCCTGCAGAGCCGCGAACCCGCATCGATGCTCGCGGGCGCCGAACGCGCGGCGCCGATCCTCAACGAATTTATCGATTATGAGTTGGCGCGGCTCAATCTCACCGATCGGCAGCTCGCGCTGGTTGGTTTCTCCCAAGGGACCATGATGGCGCTCCATGCTGGGCTGCGCCGTCCACGACCGCCGGCGGCTATCATCGGCTTTTCGGGATCGCTGGTTGCCCCCGAACGCTTGGCGAGCGAGGCCCGCGCCCGGCCGCCGGTGCTTCTGATCCACGGCGATCGTGATGAAGTCGTGCCCGTTCAAGCGCTGCACGAAGCGGTTGCTGGATTGGCGTCGGCGGCAGTCGGCGTGATCTGGCATGTGTGCAACGGCATGGGCCACCAGATCGATCAGACCGGGCTAGATATGGGCACCGAATTCCTCTCCGCGCACCTTGTGGGGTCAGGCTACGACCTGCCGATGAGTGCACTGGCGGCGACCGCGTGAGCCCAAACGCTGCCTGAAATTTGCTGGCGTTTTCTGGACGGTCACGCCACAATTCGGCACAAACGTTGGGTTTTTGAGGGTTAGGTCGATTAGCTAGGTTTTATCAATGTCGGAGGGCGTGTTGGTTTCACCGGAGAGTTGCCCGGCACTGGTGCTGAATGCGAACTATCAGCCGCTCAGCTACTTTCCGCTATCGCTGCTGTCATGGCAGGAAGCGGTCAAGGCCGTGTTTCTCGATCGCGTCAACATCGTTTGCGAATATGAGCGGGCCGTCCACTCGCCGAGCTTCCAGATGCGGTTGCCGAGCGTGGTCGCGCTTAAGCAATATA
>CAUZWH010000017.1:0-16085 GCA_963583675.1 Alphaproteobacteria bacterium | reverse complement strand
ACCGGCGGATCCGAATTGGGTGATATCTCAACCAGATCCAAGCCAGCTTCTTCCGCGGCTTGTAGCGCTTGCTCAAGCTCGACAACGCCGACCATTTCACCATCTTCACCAACGAGACGAACGCGTGCTGAATCGATCTCGCGATTGGCGCGGGGTCCGGTGGCCTTTTGCACGGACCCCAAATAAGGACGTCTTGCGATCTACTGTGTCTCCTCTTTTGGCACCCGGAGACCGCTAACGTCTGTCGTTCTGATCGCTTGTCTCCGAATGTCGGTTACCCCCCGGTCAGACCAATGACCGCGCGAAATCATGAGCTCGGCGCTCTTGCTTCGGCGCCAAGTTTATCGACTGCGGCACCCAGCGCAACGCTTTCTTGATCTTTGCTCCCCAGGCGTCGGATTGAAATGCTGCGTTCTTCCGCTTCACGCTTGCCGATTGCAACGATCACCGGGACCTTTTCGAGCGAGTGCTCACGTACTTTGTGGCCGATTTTTTCGTTGGAAAGGTCTACGACGCAACGCATGCCAGCCTCTTTGAACGACTTAGCCACCTCTTGCGCGAAAGTATCACCGTCCTGGGTGATCGTTGCCACCACGACTTGGACCGGCGCGAGCCACAACGGCAGATGGCCGGCATAGTGTTCAACGAGAATGCCGATAAAGCGTTCGAGCGAGCCGAATAGGGCTCGGTGGAGCATGACCGGACGATGTCGCTCGCCATCCTCGCCGACATAGGTCATATCGAATCGCTCGGGTAGGTTCATATCAACTTGAAGCGTGCCACATTGCCAATCGCGCCCGATCGTATCGCGCAGAACGAACTCAAGCTTGGGCCCGTAGAACGCGCCTTCGCCCGGATTATGGGTGTAATCGTATCCCATCGAATCGAGCGCGCCGCGCAGTGAGGCTTCGAGTTGATCCCACGTCGCGTCATCACCAACGCGTTTCGGAGGTCGATCGGCGAACTTGATTGCGATGTCCTCAAAGCCGAAGTCGCGATAGATATCCATGATCAGCTCGATAACGGTGCAGCATTCAGCCTGCATCTGATCCGGCGTGCAGAAAATATGCGCGTCATCCTGAGTAAACTCGCGAACACGCATCGTTCCGTGGAGAGCGCCGGACGGTTCATAGCGGTCGACCTTGCCAAATTCCGACATCCGCAACGGCAACCCGCGATAGCTCGTCAGGCCCTGCTTGTAAATCTGGATATGACCGGGACAGTTCATCGGCTTGACCGCATAGACGCGCCCGTCTTCGGTCTCGGACGTGTACATGTGCTCGCGGAAGGTTTCCCAGTGACCGGAACTCTCCCACAGGGCACGGTCCATGATCGTCGGCGTGCTCACCTCGACATAGCCGCCGCGATCCTGGCGCCCGCGCATGTAATCGACGAGCAAGCGAAACAAGGTCCAGCCGTTGGGATGCCAGAAAACGGCGCCCGGCGCTTCCTCCTGAAAGTGGAACAGGCTCATCTCGCGCCCGACGCGCCGATGGTCGCGCTTCTCCGCTTCCTCAAGACGCGTTAGATAGGCATTGAGTTCTTTGCTGTCACGCCAAGCCGTCCCATAGATGCGCTGCAGCATCTCGTTCGATGAATCGCCGCGCCAATAGGCACCGGCAACCTTCATGAGCTTGAAAGCAGTCCCCAGCTTGCCGGTCGAGCTCAGGTGTGGACCACGGCAGAGATCGATGAAGTCGCCCTGGCGGTAGAGACCAATATCTTCTCCGCCGGCGATGCCGTCGATGATCTCGGCCTTGTACGCTTCACCCTGATCGCGGAAGAACTTGATCGCCTCGTCGCGATCCCAAACCTCGCGACGAACCGGTTCGTCACGGCCCACGATTTCGCGCATACGATCCTCGATTATGGCGAGATCGTCGGGCGTAAAGGGATCGCTGCGGGCAAAATCGTAGAAGAACCCGTCTTCGATCACCGGACCGATCGTAATTTGGGTATCGGGATATAACTCCTTAACCGCTTCGGCCATGACGTGGGCGGCATCGTGGCGCAGCAGTTCGAGCGCTGCATCGTCCTTACGGGTGACCACAGCGAGGGTCGCGTCGGCTTCGATTAATCGATCGAGATCCCACAATTCGCCATCCACGCGCACCGCAAGCGCGGCCTTTGCGAGCCCTGGGCCAATATCGGCAGCAACATCGCCACCGCTGATCGGCCCGTCATATTCCCGGACGCTGCCGTCCGGAAGCGTGATCGAGATCATCGCCCCTGATCCATGTTTGAAGCTTGTCCGTCGAGACGGGCGAAATTTAGTGTCAATAAATGGGCTGTCAAGGCAGTGTCGGCAAGGAACTGTCCCGCATCACGCCGCGGTAAACATCGAGCGTGCGTTGGCACATCTGATCGACCGTGAAATTACCGATCGCGTGCGCCCGTGCTGCCTCGCCAATGCTGTTGCGAAGCTCAGGATCAACCGACAATGCCTCTATCAATGCGGCGGCAAGAGCGTCAGGATCGGCCGGCGGGACCAGCCATCCGGTTTGCCCAGGGAGTACGGTCTCACGTGAGCCACCATGCTCCGTCGCAATCACCAGGCGCTCCATCGCCTGCCCCTCGACAGCGACCCGCCCGAATGCCTCCGGGTTTGTCGAGGCCGATACAACGATGTCAGCGAGCATGTAAGCGGCCGGCATGTCGGGTAGATCGTCAATAATTCTCACCCGTCCCGCGAGGCCCTTATTTCGAATCTTTCTCTCGAGTTCGGCACGGTAACGCGTGCGCCCCTGGTCGCTTCCAACCAACAAACAGCTAATATCGTCACGCTCGAGACGCGCCAGGGCCTCGATCAGGACGAGCTGACCCTTCCAACGCGTGAGCCGCCCCGGCAGCATCACCACCGGTGCGCCGTCAGGCAAGCGCCAGGTCGAAGCCAGTTGAATCATGCGCTGCGGCGCGACGTTCTCCGGATTAAAACGTTCGGGATCAATGCCACGCGGAATCGTAACAACTCGATCCGGATCGGTTCGGAAGGTTTTGTGGATGTAGTCAGCTATGAAATCGGAAATGGCGATGGTCTTCGCGCCGCGCGTCATTACCTTTCCGTACCAGTATTTGAATGGCGTACCGGTATCGTAGGTTCCATGAAACGTGGTCACAAACGGTCGGCGACAGCGCTTGGCGGCAAGCTCTGCGCTCCAAGCTGGAGCCCTGGAACGCGCGTGTACCACCGAAACATTATGCTCTTTGATAAGTTCGCTAAGCCGGCCGACATTACGAAGCATCACGATTGGGTTCTTGCTATCCACCGGGAGCGTGACGTGCGTAACCCCCCCTCGCCGAAGCTCATGAAGGAGCGCCCCACCGCTCGAGACAACCAATGCGCGCCAGCCCGCTCTCACCGTCGCGCACGCGACGTCGATGGTGCCACGCTCAACGCCGCCGACGTCGAGCGCCGGTAACACCTGGAGAATCGTCGGTACTGTTTCACGCGCATCGACGGTGGCGGGCGCAATGACGCTTGGGTTGGAGGCGGCTTCCATGACAATCTTGCTTCGCACTTTCGCACGGCGGGTGAGGTATGAGCACTACAATCGCAACCGATGCAATCGAATATTTGACCCGCTCCGACGGTAACCGCCTGGCCTATGTCCATACGCCAGGCGATGCACCGGGCGTCCTATTCTGTGGCGGATTCATGTCGGATATGAACGGCACCAAAGCGCAGGCGCTCGAAACCACCTGTCGCCATATGAACCGCGCCTTTACCCGCTTTGATTACCTCGGGCACGGCCGGTCATCCGGCGAATTCACAGCCGGCACGATCGGCCGCTGGGCCGACGATGCAACCGCGGTTCTCGATCTGTTTGATCCCGAGCCTCACGTGATCGTCGGCTCGAGCATGGGTGGTTGGATTATGCTGCTGGTCGCCCTCGCACGCCGCGAGCGGGTTGCCGGATTGGTCGGGATAGCGGCGGCACCTGACTTTACTGAGAAACTCATGTGGCTTGGTTACGACAAGGAGACCCGGGAAACGCTGCGCCGCGACGGCATGTATCTCGAACCGTCGATCTATGGCGAAGAACCCTATCCGATCACGCTCAAGCTAATCGTCGAGGGGCGCGATCATCTCCTTCTCGACGCACCAATCCCCGTGGCTTGCCCGGTTCGCCTGTTGCACGGCATGCAAGACCCCGACGTGCCTTGGCGCCACTCTCTCGCTTTAGCCGAAGCACTGCTTTCAGCCGACGTTCGCACGAGCTTCATCAAGGATGGCGACCACCGTCTCTCGCGAGATCAGGACATCGCGTTGATTTGCCAGACCGTGGCCGAATTGTGTGAACAAATCGGTGGCTAGGAGCATCCCAAACACGGAAGAACGCTATTTGACGAGGTTGGCAAGCGATCTGACGCCCTCGCGATAGGTCGGATACTGTAACCGCAGACCATGCACCGATTTAACGCGCTCGTTGCGTACCCGCCGATTGTCGGCATAAAAGCTCCGCGCCATCTCGGAGAGGTCCGCGTCTTCAAACGGTATTAGCGGCGGCACGTCGACGCCCAGCAATTCGCAGGCGTAAGCGATCACCTGCTCCTGTGGTGCCGGTTCATCGTCGCAAACGTTGTAGATCGCCCCGCTGCGCGACAACCCCATGGACACCCGCAGAATTGCCACCAGATCGTCGACATGAATCCTTGAGAACGCGTGGCCAGGTTTATCGATACGGTGAGCGCGTCCGGCACGGACCGTATCAATCGCACTCCGGCCGGGACCGTAAATACCGGCGAGGCGAAAAATGTGTGGCGGCGGCAGTTCGTACTCGGCGAACTGCTTCATCCATGCCTTCTCAGCAAGCGCGCGGCGGCGGCTTCGCGCGTTGGTTGGTTTAAGAGCGGCGCTTTCGTCAATCCATTTACCGGCGGTATCGCCATAAACCCCGGTGGTTGATAGATAGCCGCCCCAGATGAGTTTGCTGCACATGCGAAGCCGGGGTCCCGCCAGATCGATGACCGGGTCTCCGTCCTCGTCGGGTGGGACCGAACTCAATATATGCGTCGCTCGGTCGAGCGCATCGCAGTCGCTTGGCAATACGGTGTCGCGATCAAAAAGCCAGACGTCGTAACCCTGGCTGATGAGTTGATCGTATAGCTTGGGGTCACGACAGGTACCCGCGATCAACCACCCCTGGGCGGCCAGCTCTTCAGCCAAACGGCGCGCGGAATAGCCGAGCCCGAAGCAGAACAAGCGCCGGTCGGTGCCTGTCACGCCGAACGATCCCATTCCGCCAGGACCTGCACGTCGGACTCGTTGGCTGAAAAGCGTGCGCGCAGGCGGATGAAGTCGCTGGCATCGCTGAGTTGGCCAAGTGCCCACACTGCCATCGCTCGAACCAACGGTGAGGGATCACCGAGCGCATCTTCGACAAGCGGTATCGCGTCGCGCTCGCCACTGTTGCCAATCGCGATCAGCACGTTTCGAAGGAAACGATCACGGCCCGTACGCTTTATCGCCGTGCCGCTAAAGCGCCGCCGAAACTCCTCGTCGTCGAGGCCCGCGAGATTAATTAGAGTCTCCTGCGATATGTCGGTGCTTGACCTAAAGCCGGCCTCTTCGGTCGGCCGCGCGAATTTGTTCCAAGGGCACACGGCCAGGCAATCATCGCAGCCGTAAATCCGGTTGCCTATCGCACGCCTGAACTCGACAGGAATATGTCCTTTGTGTTCGATCGTCAGATACGAAATACAGCGCCGCGCATCGAGCTGATACGGGCTCGGGAACGCGTCGGTTGGACAAACATCGAGACAAGCGCTGCACCCGCCGCAATGATCGCGCGCGGGCTCACTAGGTTGCAGCTTTAGCGTCGTTAGCAGGACCCCGAGAAACAACCAGGATCCGAATTCCCGAGAAACGAGGTTCGTGTGCTTGCCGATCCAGCCAATGTTGGCCGCCTGTGCGAGCGGTTTTTCCATGAGCGGTGCGGTGTCGACGAAGAGCTTGCAATCGGCACCGTAAGTGTCGCCGATCCAGCGCCCGAGCTCCCGTAGCCGTTTCTTAAGGAGCTTATGGTAATCCCGCCCATGTGCGTAGACAGAGATATTGGCCAGCCCGCTGACGTCGCGACGACTGAGCGGATTTTCGTCGGGACCATAATTCGATCCGACGACGATCGCCGTCTGCGCGTCAGGCCACAATCGATCGGGCGAACGCCTCACCTCAGATCGCTCCGCCAGCCAGCCCATATCGCCATACCAACCGCGATCGATGAACTCGGCGAGACGGTCACCAGCATCTCCGATGTCGTCCGGTCGCGCCCAGCCGACCGCATCAAAGCCAAGCGCAAGGACGCGGTCGCGAATCAGTTCTGCATTTGGAGTTGGTGGCAGGCTGGGCTCACTTTCAGCCGACTTCATACCGACCACGAGCGCTAGAAATCGAGATCGGCGTAATGTTTAGGAGGCGACAAACCCGGAATGTTATCCAGCAGCAAAGCGCGAAAGCTCGGCCGTGATTTGATCCGCGCGTACCAATCCTTCGCGGCCGGGTAATCTTCCCAAGGAATCACACCAAGGTAATCCATCGACGATAGATGTGCGCCTGCGGCAATGTCGGCCAATGAAAACTCATCACCGGCCAGCCATTTTCGCCGTTCGATCAAGTAGGCAATATATTCGAGGTGATAGCCGATATTTGAAGAGCCCGCACGGATCGCCTGTGAATCGGGCTCACCCATGGCCATAAAGCGTTTCATGAATTTCTCTTCAATAAGATAGCGCGAGACTTCGCTGTCAAACTTCATATCGAACCACGCGATCAGCCTGCGAGTCTCGGCTCGGACGTACGGGTCAAAGCCAATGAGGCGATTGTCGGGGCGGGTCTCCTCCAGGTATTCGCAGATCGCGTTGCTATCGGCGAGCACGGTGCCGTCCGCCTCGACCAGCACCGGAACCTCGCAAGCAGGATTCAATTCAACGAAACCTTCGCGACGCTCCCAGACCTTCTCGACGGCCAAGGAAAAATCGACGCCTTTCTCGGCCAGCGCAACACGCACCTTTCGGCAAAATGGAGAAAGCCACAAGTGATACAGGGTGAGCATCGCCCTCACTATAAACAAAGCCGAATCCGACGACACCTGCACACGCGCAAAAGCCATGACGATGCGGGGCCACTTCACCTTTTCGGAAAAGTGATATAAGCCCGCAACGCTGGCATCCAATCACACCTCAGGAACGGTCGAGTGACAACGCTGCAACTCGTCGTTATCGCGATCGTACAAGGAATCACCGAGTTCCTACCGATCAGTTCGTCAGCTCATCTTCGACTAATCCCGGAGTTAACCAATTGGCCCGATCAAGGGCTGACGATCGATATCGCTACCCATGTCGGCACATTGTTCGCAGTGCTCATCTATTTTTGGCGAGACATTTTCTCGATGTTGCGCGGCGTGCTCGATGTGGCGCGGGGACGGCGAACTGCCTCGGCCGCGCTGCTCCTCTACGTGGTTCTAGCGACCGTCCCGATCGTTATCGTCGGGGCGTTGCTGCTCGCCGGTGGCTACGAAGATGGAGAATTGTCGTGGCTACGCCGGGTCGACGTTATCGGATGGTCGATGCTGATCTTCGGCGTTCTGCTTTACCTGGCTGATCGGATAGGCATGACCGTGCGTCGCATCGAGCATCTCACAGTTGGCAGCGCACTGTTGATCGGCATGGCCCAAATTTTAGCCCTCATACCGGGGACCAGTCGCAGCGGCATCACAATGACCGCAGCCCGCATGCTCGGCTTCGAGCGCGGCGATACCGCGCGTTTCGCGCTGCTGTTGAGCGTTCCGGCGATACTAGCGTCCGCGACACCGAGCGGGCTGGCCCTATACCAAAGCGGTGATTCCGCGCTCGGGTTTGATGCTGCGATAACGGCGCTACTCGCCTTCGTCACCGCCATGTTCGCGATCGCGGCGATGATGCAATGGTTAAAACGAGCCCGCTTCACCCCGTTCGTTATTTACCGCGTTGTGTTCGGGATCGGGCTTTTGGTTTGGTTTTACACCTAACCCCGGTCTCGAGCTAAACGCTCAACTCGCGGTCGCGCTAGCCGCGCTGCTGCCGCGGCGAAACCGTCGCAGGTAGGTCGGGGCCACCGTTTCCAACGACGTCGGTTCGATACCAAGATCGGCAAAACACGGCGCGTCTGAGGCAACCACATTATCACTCTCGAGCAGAATAATTTCGTCCCGTGTCACAGGCGAGACCGGCAGCACCATCTCAACTACTCCTGCCAAAGGTTTGGCGATCGCAAACGGTAGCGGCACCAGGAGGCGATTACGGCCGGCTTCTTGGAGAACGGTCTCAACCAACTCGCGATAGGTCATAACGCGCGGACCGCCGAGTTCGAAAGTTGTACTCGCGCTTGCTTCGTCCCCCAGGATCCGACCGATTGCCTCGGCAACATCGACCACATAAACCGGTTGCAGCTTGCTGCTGCCCGCATCGGTTGGTGAATTTCCAAACAACGGCATCACGGGCGAGAGCCGCGCCAACGCGGCCAATCGGTTCAAGACACTATCTTCTTGGCCGAACACGACGCTGCAACGAACGATCGTTGCGCCCGGAAAACCTCCCCGAACAGCCTCTTCGCCAGCAGTTTTTGAGCGCACATACGCCGAGGGTGAATCAGTGTCGGTGCCGATCCCGGAGATGTGGATCAAGCGCGAAACACGGTTAGCTTTAGCGGCATCCGCAATGCGGCGCGCACCATCCACGTGGACGTTGTGGAATGTTTGCCGGCCGCGCTGGCGATAGGTCCCGACCGCGTTAACAACCGCATCCGTGCCTGCAACAGCGGCGGCGACCGAACCGTCGTCACGAATGTTGGCCTGCATCGGAACAACCTGGCCGACATCGCCCATGGGGCGCAAAAACATAGCTTGATTGGGATTGCGAACGGCAACCCGGACGCGGTTACCCGCCGCGACCAAGTTTTTGACGATATACCGGCCGATAAATCCCGACCCGCCAAAAACGGTGACCAAACGATCCGCCATGCACACCTCCACCGCACCCTGCGCT
Organism: Alphaproteobacteria bacterium; assembly: GCA_963583675.1. Lineage (GTDB taxonomy): Bacteria > Pseudomonadota > Alphaproteobacteria > SHVV01 > SHVV01 > CAUZWH01. Next base: position 7,064 of record CAUZWH010000017.1, on the reverse strand, counting down.
AACGATTCGTGGCTCAAGGAACCACCGATGTTAGACCGCACGCACGCGGTTACCAAGCGGGACAACACGACTGGAACTTCGTGCCGGACGGGATTGACATCCCCGTAGCACGGCGGTAACCACGTCGTTTCGCAGAATGCCCAGGTGGCGGAATTGGTAGACGCGCTAGCTTCAGGTGCTAGTGACCTAATGGTCGTGGAAGTTCGAGTCTTCTCCTGGGCACCAATCGCGCGAACCGCCGTATTTCGCGTCACCGGCGTGCGAACCTTCGCACCGCCGCCACCACCGTCTGGAAGGCGTACATGTCAACTAGTCTCCACGTTGGCGACCTGCCCGAACATGTAAGTTTCGGCGACACGGTCGCGATCGATACTGAGACGATGGGGCTCAATCCCCATCGTGACAGGCTCTGTCTGGTGCAGCTTTCCGCCGGCGACGACACCTGTCATATCGTTCAGTTTCGAGCGAACCAAGGCGTACCGGTCGATTATTCGGCACCCAATCTGAAACGTCTGTTAGCCGACCCGGCTGTACTCAAGCTATTTCACTTTGCGCGCTTCGACATTGCGACGCTGCACCGGTATCTCGGTGTGACGGCGGCGCCGGTTTATTGCACCAAAATTGCGTCGAAGTTGGCGCGAACCTATACCGACCGGCATGGCCTCAAGGATTTGTGTCGTGAGTTCCTTGAGATCGACCTTTCCAAACAACAACAGTCCTCTGACTGGGGCGCCAGCGAGCTCAGCGCGGCCCAGCTCGACTACGCCGCTCAGGATGTGCTTCATCTTCATCGCCTGAAGACGATATTTGACCAAATGCTCGAGCGGGAAGGCCGTCGCGAGATTGCCGAGGCATGTTTCGGCTTTTTGTCGACACGCGTGGCGCTTGATCTCAAGGGCTGGCCTGAGATCGACATATTTGCTCATTGATTTCCCGCCAGGGAATTGATTCGAAAGCGTTTTTTCGGCATACTGGTCGCCGATCTCAGTGATCTCATAGGTGTTGCGGATCGTCATCGGTACGATGTGAGTGATCCGGTTATTGAAGCGACGCCAAGCCGTATGACTGCAGCAAGCAAAACAACCCCTTCCGCGCTTACCGATGTAAGCGCCGCGGTCGAGCTATCGCAGCCCGATATCGCATCGGCGAAACGCGTTATCGAGACCGAGGCGGCAGCGCTCGACCTCCTAGCCAACGCGCTACCGTCGAACTGGGTAATGGCAATCGATGTGCTTGATTCGGCCGTCGGGCGTGTGGTCGTAAGTGGAATGGGCAAAAGCGGACACATCGCTCGCAAAATCGCCGCAACCCTCTCGTCGACAGGGGTTCCCGCGCTTTTTGTTCACCCCGGTGAAGCCAGCCACGGCGATCTCGGTATGATCGCACCCGATGGTGATGTGATTCTTGTGTTATCGAATTCTGGGAAGACGGCGGAGCTTGGTGATATTGCCACCTACGCGAAGCGGTTCCGGGTTCCCCTCGTCGCCATCGTGGGGCCGCATGGCGACGCCGGCACCGGCGGGGCGTTCCTGGCAGAACAAGCAGATGTGGCGCTGGTATTGCCCGCCGCACCGGAAGCGTGCCCGATGGGTTTGGCACCGACCACATCAACGACGATGATGCTGGCCTTGGGCGACGCCTTGGCCATTGCCCTGCTTGAGCGACGCGGGTTTTCCGCCAAGGAGTTCCGGACGTTACACCCCGGCGGACGACTTGGTCGCGCATCGGTCGTACGGGTCGGAGACATCATGCATCGCGGCGAAGCCCTGCCGTTGGTCGATGGCGCCACGGTGATGAGCGAAGCGATCGTCGAGATGACGCATAAGAGTTTAGGATGCATTGGCATCATTGACCGTAACGGCGAGCTGGTTGGCGTCGTTACCGATGGCGACCTGCGCCGGCACATGTCGAGCGACCTATTGAGCAAGAAGAGCGGTGACGTTATGAGCACCAACCCGCGCACAATCGGTGCCGAAGCTCTCGCATCTGAGGCATTGGGGCTCATGAACGGACTTGACGGACAACGCCCCATCACCAGCCTTTTCGTCGTCGATGGTACCAAACCCGTGGGTGTTCTCCATATCCACGATTGTTTTCGTGCTGGCGTGGCTTAGCGAACCCGCAAATGGCAGAAATGATAGGCCCCCTCCGGCTGTTGTTTGACGGCACCGGACCACACGCCTCACAAGTCAGCGTCCGCTACAGCCGGTTTGTCGGAATAATGAAGCTGGTATTGCCCATCTCAGCGGCAATCCTTATCGGACTCGTGATTGCATGGCCGGATTCAGATCCGCAACGCAGCGGTCTCGGTCTCACATTCGCCAATATAGACGTTAGCAACGATGGCGCAGTGGGCATGACACGCGTTCGCTACGTTGGCGTTGATAAACAAAATCAACCCTTCGTCATTACTGCCGGTCGTGTACTGCCAAAATCGAAAGATGCTCAGCACCTTGCATTACAGGAGTTGCAGGCTGATATGACAATCGAGGGTGGCCGATGGGTTACCCTAATCGCAGAGGAAGGGCTCTACGACCGAGAACGTGAAACTCTTCAGCTTGATGGCGCTGTCGATATCTACTCCGACGACGGCCTCGAGCTTCATACGCAATCTGCGTTCGTCGATTTCGCGACCGGACTCGCCCGCGGTCAGAATCCGGTACGAGGCCAAGGACCATTCGGATTGTTCAACGCCAAGGCCTTCAAACTATTCGACAATGGTCGGCGGATCGTCTTTTCAGGTGGCGTGAAACTCACGCTGCGGCCGATAAAACATGGATAAGCCCCGTTCAATGCTGAGCTATCGATGGCAGCAGCGGTCAACGGTCTTCGCCGCGGTCTTGGCACTGGCGGCGCTGTTTGGGTCGGTTCCGACCACCAGCGTTGCCCAGTCGCTGCCCTCGACCGCTCACGACAGCAAACTACCGATCGAAATCACCGCCGATAGTCTCGAGGTCAAACAGAACGAGCAGTTGGCCGTCTTTCGTGGTCATGTGGATGCCGTTCAAGGCAAGATGCGATTGACGGCAAACGAAGTGTGGGTGCGTTATCGCCCCGAATCGGGCGGTGAGTCTCAAGGCACAATTTCGCGAATCAACGCTACCGGCGGGGTTCGTTTTGCTACCCCCAACGAGACCGCTAGCGGCGACGCCGGCGTCTATGACGTCGACGCCCAAGTCATCACCCTCACCGGTTCGGTCGTGCTGAGCCAGGGCGGCAACGTCATCCGCGGCGAAAAACTTGTCCTCAACCTCGCAACCGGCCAGAGCAAAATCGAAAGCACGCAGCGCGTACGCGGTTTGTTTCAGCCGAAAAAGAGCGGCTCGGGCAGTTGATCGAAAAACAATCGCAACGCGTAGAGAAACTTGGTAAACCGAATTTTAATGCCTGACAGGTCTAACATAACTCCTGAGAGTGCCGTAGCGGTGCGAGACGACAAAGCGCAGGACGAAACGCGTCCGCGTCTGGTGACCGATAATCCCGGTCTGGTCGTGTCCAACGTGGGAAAACAGTTTAAACAACGTCCGGTTCTGCGTGATGTCAGTTTGTCGGTTAATCGAGGGGAGGCTGTGGGGTTGCTGGGCCCCAATGGCGCCGGCAAGACCACCTGTTTCTACATTATCACCGGCCTGGTCAGTCCCGATTACGGAACGATTAGGCTCGATGACCAGGATGTCACCGAGCTTCCGATGTATCGCCGCGCGCGAATGGGGATCGGCTATCTGCCGCAGGAAGCGTCAATATTCCGAGGCCTCAACGTCGAGAACAATATCCGCGCGGTGCTCGAAGTGGTGGAAGCGGCGCGCGATAAGCGCGAGGCCATACTTGACGACCTGCTTGCAGAATTCTCGATCAGCCACCTGCGGCGCACGCCCGTTCTCACCTTGTCCGGAGGCGAGCGACGCCGGGTTGAGATCGCCCGAGCGCTGGCGTCGCGCCCGAGCTTCATGCTGCTCGACGAACCGCTGGCCGGAATCGATCCCATCGCCGTCAGCGACATCCGTGATTTGGTCTCACACCTGAAGGACCGCGGGATCGGTGTCCTCATCACAGACCACAATGTGCGCGAAACACTCGATCTCGTCGATCGTGCGTATATCCTGCACGAGGGCTCTGTACTCATGGAGGGTGTGCCCTCGGAAATCGTTGCACACGAGGACGTGCGCCGCGTTTACCTCGGCGACCGCTTCAGCCTCTAACCAGGTCGCAACTCTCCCAAGGGCGCCGCTGTGGCGATGACGCCCAAAATCGAGATGCGTCAAAGCCAGTCGCTGGTAATGACGCCGCAGTTGCACAGGCGATCAAGCTGCTGCAATTATCAAACATCGAACTTTCGTCATTCCTTGAAGAGGAACTCGAGCGCAACCCGCTTCTTGAGCGCAGCGATGGCGAGGAAAAAAGTTTTGACGACAGTGGCCCCGATACCGCGGATATGGGCGTCGCGGAAACGGCCGATGGTCCGGAGGACAGCGACGCAGTTCCTGTGGTCGACAGTGCTGATCTAACCGATCGCGACGTTCTGCCCGACATCAACGACGCACCGCTCGACCTGGACTATGAAACCACATTCACATCCGACGGCCATGATGAAGCCCCGATCGTTGCCGATGCGACCGAGCCTCTCTCCTCCAACTGGTCAACCTCAACCGGCGGCGGCGACAATTCCGGGGGGGAATCCATCATCGAGCGAACGGCCGCGGAGACGGTTGGCCTTAGGGATCATCTGCTTAGCCAGCTAAATATTGCGGTCGTCGATCCGATTGACCGGTTCATCGGTGGCAATCTGATCGATCTCATCGACGAGTCCGGTTACTTGATCGAAAACACAGATATCATTGCCTAACGTATTGGCTGCAATTACGACCGTGTCGAAGCTTCTTTGGCGTTGGTGCAGCAGTTTTATCCTGCCGGGATCGCAGCGCGTAACCTGGCGGAATGCCTTGAAATTCAGCCACGGGAACTCAACCGCTTTGACCCGGCAATGGCAGCGTTTCTCGACAATCTCGACCTCGTTGCCAAACAGGATATCGGCGGGTTGTGCAAGGCTTGCGGTGTCGACGAGGAAGATGTCCGCGACATGATCACGGAGATCCGCAGCCTAGATCCCAAGCCCGGCTTGGCGTTTGGCGGCGAACCCGCTCAACCGATCGTACCCGATGTGTTCATTCGCCCACGCCCCGATGGCGGATGGCAGATCGATCTCAACAGCGACACGCTACCGCGTGTTCTTGTCAACCAGGCCCATCACGCGCGTATCGTCGGACGCGACAAGGATCAGACTGAAAAAACCTTCATCACTGAACAGCTTCACGCGGCAAACTGGTTGATCAAATCGCTCGACCAGCGCGCGCGAACGATCTTGAGGGTTGCTACCGAGCTTGTCGTCCAGCAGGACCTCTTCTTCCGCCTGGGCGTCGAATTTCTTAAACCGCTTAACCTGCGCGACATCGCCCAGGTGATTGATATGCACGAAAGCACGGTCAGCCGGGTGACCGTGAACAAGTATGTGGCGACACCGCGCGGTATTTACGCGATGAAGTATTTATTTACGTCGGCGATCGCCTCATCGGCCGGCGGTGACGCCCATTCTGCTGAAGCAGTACGCCACCGCATTCGTGAACTCGTAGAACGGGAAGCACCGCAAGCCGTATTGTCGGACGACCAGATCGTCGATACGCTTCGCACTCAAGGCGTGGAAATCGCGCGACGAACTGTCGCCAAGTACCGCGACGCGTTGCGGATTCCTTCTTCGGTCGTTCGAAGACGCCAGAAAAAACAAGCAGTCAACGCTGCTTAGCAACCCGTATGAAATACAAAATATACATTTAATACGATAAGTTTGACTGTCGCTTGACACTCGCAAAGCGCGGTCATATCGTCCCCGCGTTTTCACCGCTCGACGATTGTCACAAGCGAAATGATGGGCGGGGGAGCATTCTCGTCATCCGTCATGAAAATATTAATAAGCGGCAAACACCTCGACTTAGACGAACGTTTTCGTTCAAAGGTCGAAAAGCGCATTGATGCAGGTATCAGCAAATACTTTGATGCAGCGATCGAAGCGCATGTCGTGGTCTCGCGGGAGGGTTCGGAATTCCGAACCGATTGCTCGGTCCATGTCGGCAGCGGTATCGCGGCTCAGAGCCACGCGGTCGCAGCCGAACTTCATTCCAGTTTCGACGCAGCCGCCGAGCGGCTGGAAAACAACTCCGTCGATCAAAACGACGGTTATGCGATCACCACCATGGTCAATAGATCGCGTTGTTCTAGGGAAGATAATCCCGAGGAAATAGTATGGAATTTAGCGATTTACTGAGGCCGGAGAGCATAGTTGCCAACCTCAAAGCGAGCAGTAAGAAACAGGTTCTTCAACAACTCGCGAGCCTTGCTGCTGAGATCAGCGGAGAAGACGAGCGGGAAATCTTCGATGCGCTGCTCGAACGTGAGCGGCTCGGTACAACCGGCGTCGGGCAGGGTATCGCTATTCCCCATGCCAAGCTGACAGGCCTTAAACATCTTTTTGCCTTGTTTGCGCGGCTCGAGCATCCGATCGAATTCGATTCCATCGACGAAGACCCGGTTGATCTTGTTTTTGTCTTGTTAGCCCCTGAAGCGGCTGGGGCAGACCACCTCAAAGCCCTGTCCCGCGTTTCGCGCATGCTTCGCGATGAGGACATGTGCGCCAAACTACGAGGTTCTGAGGGCACCGACGCGCTCTATGCGTTGCTCGCCGGCTCGATCGCCCAGGCGGCCTAGCTCGCAAACCTGGCGTAGCGCAATATTCGGGTACTGCTCACGCCTTTAGAGGTTCGCCCCAAAGTTCGGGGGCTCCGAGCCTCGCTTATCTGTCTACGTCTAGTGCACACTAAGCGGCTCGAGATCGTGCTGGCGCGCCGCCACGAATGCGACCTCACGCGTCGGACAGACCCCTAACTGAGTTCCGTCGGCCGCGTAAATTGCGAAGACTTCCTCGCCGTCGACGCTAAGTGACCTGACATAAGCCAGATATGGTGCAGACCATACAGCGAGGGCTTCGGGCGTTAGATAGTCGCTCTGGACAAGCT
>CAUZWH010000016.1:0-16160 GCA_963583675.1 Alphaproteobacteria bacterium | reverse complement strand
TCGGGTCAACGCATCGACCCATAGATTGCACCTATCCTGGCGGCCCTCGGAAACCGAACTAGCGCCCTTGTTGGAGCAAGTCGAGCGAATGGGCTACCGCACCGTTCCGTGCGACTCGGCCGATGTCGCAGCCGCCAATAAGAGCTATAGCCGCACGCTGCTGCAAGCTCTGGCGATCGCCGGGTTCGGAGCGATGAATGTGATGGTGCTCTCGGTTGCCGTGTGGGCCGGATTAGCAGAAGACATGGGCCCGTCGACGCGCAATTTCCTGCACTGGATCGCCGCTCTGATTGCCGTGCCGACGGTCTCAATTGCTGGGTATCCGTTCTTCCGATCAGCCTGGACTGCCCTAGCGGGCCGATCAACCAACATGGATGTGCCGATTTCACTCGCAGTTATCGTCACAACCATCGCCAGTCTGTTGGAGACCATACGCGGTGCCGAATATGTCTATTTCGACGCGGCATTGGCGTTGCTTTTCTTTTTGCTGATCGGCCGGTATCTCGATTCGTCGCTGCGTGGCAAAGCACTTTCAGCCTCGCAAAATCTGCTCGCACTACGCGGCAAGGTGGCGCGGCTGGTAACAGCGGACGGCAGAATCGAAGACATCGCTGTTGATATGATCAAAGTAGGCGATCGCGTTCACGTCGCCCCGGGACAGCATTTCCAGGTCGACGGAAACATCGTCGAAGGACGGACATCGGTCGACTTAAGCCTCATTACAGGCGAAGCCGCACCTTTGTTGGCCGGTCCGGGCGAGGCCGTCTATGCGGGATCCTCGAACCTCGACGCTGCAGTTGTGGTCGAGGCAAGTTCGGTTGGCGCCGATACGCTGCTCGCCGAAATATCGGCGCTGATGGAAAACGCCGAGCAGCACCGCGGCCGCTACGTGTCGCTGGCCGATCGAATGGCGCGGCTTTACACCCCCTTTGTGTTTGGATTTTCCATCGCGGGCTTTGTTTTGTGGTTTGCGGTGCTCGGTGCCGGTTGGCATGAGGCCTTAATGATCGCGGTAGCGGTCCTGATCGTGACCTGCCCTTGCGCCCTTGGTCTGGCGGTGCCCGCGGTTCAGGTCGGCGCGGTGGCGCGGCTGTTTCGCCAGGGGATACTCGTGAAGAGCGGTGATGCGCTAGAGAGATTGCAAGCAGTCAATACATTCATCTTCGATAAAACGGGAACGCTCACGCTCGGGCGGCCAACGCTCGCCAGCACGCGTGATATCCCCGAGACGGTAATGGCTGTCGCGGCGGGAATGGCGGCGAACAGCGCGCACCCCTTGGCCCAAGCATTGGCCAACGCAACCGGTGCCGCACCCTTACCCGATACCACAGAGGTTCCGGGTGACGGACTTTTCCATCGCGGGACGGCCGGGGAGTTTCGTTTGGGCCGGGCAGAGTTTGTCGGGATACCGGCAGGCAATGGACCGGGCACTGGACCCGAGTTGTGGTTTGGGGGACCCAATATCGAGCCCGCGCGGTTTGGTTTCGAAGACCGGGTGAAATTAGATGCCCGGCAGTGCATCGCCGACTTGGTGCAACGCGGCTGCCGGGTCGAAATTCTTTCGGGCGACCGAAAAGCGGTTGTCGCCGATATGGCGGCACAAGTGTCCATCGAAACCTGGCACGGTGAGTACCGCCCTGCGAACAAGGTCGAGCGCCTTCAACTGCTGCGCAAAGAGGGCCAGCACGTCGCCATGGTCGGCGATGGGTTGAATGATGCCCCGGCTCTCGCCGCGGCCGACATATCGCTGTCACCCTCAACCGCGAGTGATATCAGCCAAACCGCGGCCGATATCGTATTCCAGGGCGATCTCTTGGCGCCGGTTGCAGAGGCACATGCGGTGGCTCGCAAAAGCATGAAACTGGTTCGCGAGAACATCGGTTTGGCGTTGGGCTACAATCTCGTTGCCGTTCCCATCGCTTTGAGCGGTGCGCTAACGCCCTTCATTGCCGCAATCTTGATGTCGGCTTCGTCGATCGTTGTGACATTGAATGCCCTTCGCATGCGCGCCAAACGCCCAGCATGACCTCACTCTACTATTTAATCCCCATCGCCTTGCTGCTCGGCATCGTCGGGCTCGGCGCCTTCGTATGGAGTCTACGCACCGGACAATATGAAGACCTTGAAGGCGAAGCGCAGCGTGCGCTGCGCGATGAGGCACCGCTATCGCCGGAAGAGGCCCGGCGCGGGCGGCTCGCTCAAAAAGACGAATAGTCTCGGCGGGTTAGGCGCCGGTGGTCGCAGGATCGTCGCCAAAGAATGCGGCGTAGGCGTGCCAGGTTGCATAGCCCAACAGCGGGAAGACGATGATCATCCCGAGGAAGCCAGTTATCATCCCGACGAACGCGAGACCGACGATGATCGCTCCCCACAGAATCATCACCCCGAAATTGTTCCACACGGTCGACGCACTACGCGCCATAGCCGTGAAAACATCGATCTCTCGCGATAGGAGCATTGGTATCGAAAAGGCACTGATGGCGAATCCCAGAGCCGCAAATAACCCGCCCACCAGGGTTCCGATTGCCACCATGGCGATGCCGCTCCAGGTTAGGAACAACGTGTTTACGAGTTCTTCAATGCCCGGGAAACCTCGGATACCGAAGAAAAGCGCGTACAGAATTGCTGCAGATCTGACCCAAGCCAGCAACAGCACCATCAACAACGCCCCCGCAAAACCCACCTGCTGCAGGGATGATGCTTTGATATGGATGGCCGAGGCGATCGAGTGTTTCTTACCGACCGCCATTCGTTGGGCGGTGTGATACAGCCCAATTGCTAGGATCGGGCCGACCAAGAGCCAGCCGGCGATTGCCGGGAACAGGATGCCTTCAGCACCGAAGAAAAACAGCGCCCCGACAATGACCCAACTGGTAACGAAGAAAAGAAGGCCGTAGGCAAGCGTCACGCTTGGTGCGGCGGTAAGATCCCGCCAGCCGGCGGCAAGCCAGTCGAACGGGTTTTTCGATCGTGCAGCCCCTGTAACGGGCTGGTCAGTTGCGTCTATTGTGGACAAGGCAGTCCCCTCCGCTATCGCCCTGTAACGATTGTACACCGGCCGGCGTAAACGGCAACGATCAGACGTATTCCCCAACAACAACCCGGTCGGGGGTTTTCCCTCTGGGGCCTGGGGAAAAACCGGAGGCTATTCACGGTAGCGTGTATACCCCTGATCACTCTAAAATGCGCGACATTGGCTCGCTCCGCGAGCCGGAACAAAGAATCACCCGGAGACAACACCGTGGCACCGCCGATCATTCACCAATTACCCGAACAGTATCGAATCCTCGTCGTCGACGATGAACCCGACATCCATGCGGTGACAAAGCTGAGCGTTCGCGGCCTGACCTATGCGGATCGTGATGTTGAATTACTGTCGGCCATGTCCGGCGCTGAAGCCGTCGAAACCATGCGCGCCAATCCGGATATCGCAGTGATCCTGCTGGATGTCGTGATGGAGACCGATTCCGCAGGACTCGACGCCTGTCGAGCCATTCGTGACGAGCTCAACAATCACCTGGTGAGAATTGTGCTGCGCACCGGGCAACCGGGCCAGGCGCCAGAAAAGGAGACCATCGACGATTACGATCTCGACGGTTACCTCGCCAAAGCCGAGCTCAACGCAACCCGGCTGTACTCCACACTACGTGCGGCGTTGAAATCGTGGCATGAGCTGGTCCAGCTGCAACGCCATGAACGCTACATGGAAGTGCTTCACGAGCGCGCAATGGCGCTGCACTCCTTCGATCCGCTGCCGCTCACGCTGTCGCATATTCTCGAGGCGGCACTTGAGATCTGCCCGGCATCGCTCGGCGCCATCGAACTGCAATCATTCGAGCAAAGCGGCAATCCGCAACGGCACTTCGTTCATCTGGCAACCAACACCAATGGCCAGGACGGGGGAACCGCGGCTGAGGAAATTCGTGCGAAGATTGCCCGCGACCCCCAAGCCCAGTCTGGTAATGCGCCGCATAATTACGGCAATGGATTGCTGGTGCCGCTCAAAGCGCATTGTGACCTCGGCTACGGCTGGCTGTATCTCAACGCCGCAAACGTCGATGATTTGACCCGCTCGGCGCTCACGTTGCTCGCGGGCCATGCGGCCAATGCGCTCTATTCAGCGGTCGCCGAGAGCATGCTCGCAGGACCAGAAGAGAACATCGACACCCTGGCTATCTGACAAGCCCAATAAGAAAAAAGGGGCACCGATCCTGACCGGCGCCGCCATAGACAGCGCCGCACCGACCGAGCCGGACGCCAGGCAGGCGACGATAGCGTTGGTGATGAGCACCTTTGCCTTCACCGTGTGCTTTGCATGCTGGGTCATCAACGGCGTCCTTATCGCTTATCTCGTCAATAACAAGATCGTCGACTTCAGCACCAGCCAAACCAGTTGGCTCTTGGCGCTGCCGATCCTGACCGGGGCGGTCAGCCGGGTACCGCTTGGCCTGATGACCGATATCTACGGCGGCCGAACAATCAACTTCGTCCTGATGCTCATCACCGCCGTACCGCTATTCCTGGTCTCCTATGCGACCACTTACGGAGAGTTCCTCCTTGCCAGCCTGGGATTTGGGCTCGCCGGCGGTGGTTTTGCCGTAGGTATCGGCTACGTCGCGTCGTGGTTTAAAAAGGAACGGCAGGGAACCGCGCTGGGCATTTTCGGGATGGGCAATGCAGGCGCGGCCGCAACAACTTTGGTTGCGCCTTCCCTTCTCGTTTGGCTCACCAATGATGGCACCGATCCTGAGCAATGGCGGGTCCTGCCACAACTCTATGCCGGGTTGCTGGTCGTAACCGCTATAGCGTTTTTTGCGCTGACGCGCTCACGCATCGGTGCGGCAGCGCAACATCAAACGCTTAAGAGCCGTTTGGCGCCGCTTTACAACATCCGCGTTTGGCGTTTTGGGCTCTACTATTTCCTGGTTTTCGGCGCGTTTGTTTCCATCGCCCAATGGTTGGTCCCCTACAGCGTCAACGTCTATCAGATCTCCATTATCCAGGCGGGCTTGCTGGCATCCGTGTTTAGTCTGCCCTCGGGCGTTATCCGAGCGTTTGGTGGTTGGCTCTCGGACCGTTTCGGTCCGCGCTCCGTGATGTACTGGGTGTTCATGAGCTGCGCGATTTCATTCGCGATACTCGCGATCCCCCGCATGGTCATCGACTCACCGGGACGCGGGATTGTCGCCAACGCGCCTGGCGAAGTAACGAGCGTCTCCGACGATGCCGTGAGCGTCGGTGACAAAACCTACAAACTAACTCCGCTGGTCGGCAAAACGCCCGCCGAACTCGATACCGGCAACACCTTTCTGCCCCAAGTAACGACGTGGCAGGTACCCGCGGTAGAGGTCGGTCAACAGGTCCAAAAGAAGGAACTCGTCGCGCGGGGCGTAACCAACATTTTCTATCCGGCCAACATTTGGGTATTTGGGTTTTTCGTGCTCGTGATCGGGATCGCAACCGGCATTGGCAAGGCCGGCGTTTACAAATTCATCCCGGAGTACTTCCCCCAGAACGTCGGCGCGGTTGGCGGCATGGTCGGCCTGCTCGGTGCGATGGGCGGGTTCGTCCTGCCACCCATATTCGGATGGGCGCTCGAGACGACCGGCGTGTGGGCGAGTTGCTGGATCGTGCTTGCGATCCTATCGGTCATTTGCCTGATTTGGATGCAGCGCGTGGTGAGCAAGATCCTGGCTGCGGAAGCACCGGAGCTTTCCAACATGCTCGATTTCCGGCCGCGGACGCAACTAACGCAATCGGTTGCCGAAGCGCACGGCAAAAGCAAAACAGTCGAAGATCTGCTGCGCAACGTCCCCATCTTCGACAATCTCGGCCGTGCCGAGCTCACTGCGCTCACCAATATCGGCATCTATGAGACCGCCGAAGCCGGACGTACCCTCTTCCAGGAAGGGGATCCCGGCGATACGGCCTATGTCATTCTCCTGGGCAGGATCGACGTGATTCGTTCCGACGGTGCGGGTAATGACGTCGTTATCGCGACGCTGGGTGCGGGAGAGGTGTTCGGCGAGTTGGCGCTGATCGATGGCGAACCGCGTTCAGCAAGCGCGGTTGCCAAAGCGGAAACCCAACTATTCGCGATCGCACGCGACGGTTTCATTCGATTGATGTCGAGTTCGCCGCGCCTGCTCGGCGATTTCATGGTCGGCATGACAGGGCGCATCCGCCAAACCAACGCTGCGTTCTTCGATGCGATGATGCAACAAGAACGTTTGCGTAACGAGGGTGAGATCGAGCGTCACCGGATGATTTCGCAGATGGTTACCGGCGTCGCCCACGAGATCAATACGCCGATCGGCATCGCGACCCACGCCGCAAGCATCATCACCGATGATCTTCGCGCCGATCGCATCGAGGCCATGGCCAAGGACGAAAAGGCAGGCAAGCAGCTCGCAGACATCGCGGAGGCGGCCAAACTGGTTCAGAACAACATCGTTCGCGCTGATGTCTTGATTAAGTCGTTCAAGAACCTCTCCGTGCAGCAGATCTCGGAGGCGCGCGAGACGCTCGATCTCGCGGCCTATACCGAGGAAGTTGTCGGCCTCTACAAGATGAAGGCCGAAGCGGCACATCTAGAAATCAACACGACGTCGGAAATCAGAGGCGAGGCTGCAAGCTGGGTAGGCTATCCCGGACTCTATTCACAGCTGATCCTCAATCTCATTACCAATGCCGATGTGCATGCCTATCCCGGTGACACAGCTGGCAAGATTGATGTGGCTCTTGCCGATGCCGGCGACCGCTTTCAATTGAGTGTGCGCGATTATGGCCGCGGGATCCCAGCCGCCAACATGGAAAGCGTCTGGGAGCCTTTCTTCACTACCGCACGCGACCAGGGTGGCACCGGACTCGGCCTTTCGATTGTGCGCAATATTGCGACCACCTCCCTCCACGGCAATATCGAGCTTGTTTCGGCCGAGGGCGAAGGCACAACAATAACTATAATGATACCCAAGATCGTACCGATCGAAGACGACGGCGCGGCTAGTTCGGAGGCAGCCCAGTGAGTGATTTGCTACCTATCATCGAACACGCCGGTGTGCTTGAGGATTTGTCAGGGATTCCAGCACACGTCTCTGCGAACGCACCGGCCGACCAGCCGGCGCCCTATTCGTGCAGTTTTTGTGGCGTCGGCGACAGCGGATTTCTGCAGGCATCTCAAGCGCAGACCCAAGCTCTCCAGGAGGGTCTCCAGGCAGGCGAGGGCGTGTTTAGAATCACCGACAACGGGCAAACCAACGAACTCAAGGCCACGGTGGACGCGACGGGCCAGATCGAGATCGTTACCAATCGTGAAATCGCGGCCGCCGGCGCCGTGATTAAGGGCGAGCTGGAGGTTGGTTCCTTCAAGGATTCGATTTCCGCCCGCGTTACCGAGAGCAAGAAGGTTGATGGCGGCGTTGCGAGCCAGGTCCTCGCCCCCTACAGCGGCAGTGCCAGCGTCAGTGACCGCTCGATCAAAGGAATAACGCCGACCTCGGGCTGCGTGAAACTCAAACTTTCGATGGTGCCGCAACGGCCGGCATTTCCAATTCACGTCGCACCGAGCGTGCTTGACCCTGAAACCGGCAAGCGCACGCGGATCTCCTACGAAGAGGCGATCGATCGATTCGCCGACATGTTGCTTAAGCACCGCCGCGATCTCGGCAATACATTGTTCTACGCTTGCGGGCAGATTGACTACTTCAGCATCTTCGCGGTGCAGGAGGTATTCCGCATGCTCGGCACACGTAATCTCACCGGCAACGCCGAGCATTGTCTCAATGCCGGCGCCGTGCACAACGAAATCCTCACCGGCCAGGAAGGCCCGTTCCTCACGATCGATCAGAGCGTTACCGGCGACAATCGGGTTTTCCTGCTAAACGGCTGGAATGGTTTGATCACCCACCCGCCGGTGTATCGCGCGATCTCGCGACGCGATGATTTCGACGCCTTCTTGATCGAGGTTCAGGTGACCGAGACCGCGGTCGAAGTCGCTAAAAAACTCGGACCCGACCGCGTCATCCTGATCAAACCGCGATCCGACCCACACCTCGCGCTCGCTGTCGCCAACGAAATTCTGACGGCCCATAGCGACGCGCTCGAGGATCGCTTTATCGAAAAATTTGGCGACGCCGACTCTTACGAGCGCTTCACCAAGTTGGCCCTTTCGACCCGCTTCGAAGCGCGTCACGTAGCCGAACGTATTGCACCCGAACCCGATTATGCCGATCGCATCGAAAACGGTATTCGCCTGATTGCCAGCAGGTTCGCGAGCCCGGATATGGTGCCGATCAACATTCCGTCAGTTGGCCTGTCGCAATCGAGCGGTGTTGTGGCCCATTGCCTTTGGGGTTCGGTGCTGGCGATGCTCGGCAAGTACGGGCTCAAGCCCGACGGCCAGCCGGCTGGCGGCACCCTGCGTGTGCCCGGCCAGATCAACGCCGAGACCGAGGTGCAGGGGCTCTCTCGCAAATACTTCATGGGCCGCATCCTGATGGACGATGCGCCGGAAGCGGCGGTGCGGATGGGACTACCGGAAGACGCCTACCAGCCGGTGCTCGATGACGCGCCGCGCGCGGCGCTCGACTACGCCGAGGCGACCGACGAACCCGAACTGTTCGTTTTCTTCGGCACCCACTTCGAAGCGAACATGATGGATCGTCAGAAGTGGATCGCGAAGCTCAAGGACTCCAAAAATCCGATGGTGGTGGTCGATCCGATTCCCGATCCGTTTACGCTTGAGCACGCCGAACTCATCATTCCGTCGCCGCCCCACATCGCCGCCACCAAGGTGTACCAAAACGGCGAATGGAAGATGTCGCTATCGGTGCCCGGCAAAGCCGCCGCACCAGACACGCGCAGCGACCCAACCATCCTCTACGACGTCATGGCGCGCATCACAGAACGACTCGAAGCGGAGCCCGAGTTGCGCGCGACGCACGACGATCTTACCCGGCACTTGGACTCAGGCTATCTGAAACAACGCTTCTGTAATGGCGATGGCGGGCTCTCCCGCCCCGATGGCGAGGTCGATCGAGCGACGTTGTGGCAACGCGTCCAAGATTACATGTCGGGCGGCAACGGACCCCTCTATTGCCGTCCGGAGCACGAAGACGGACGTCTAATCGAGTGGGAAGAACTGATTGAACGCGGTTCGATCATCTATGGCGGCGTCGGCGTGCACCGCTACATGCTCGACTATGACAAGCCCGGCCACCAGCCCTTCGCGGATATTTTTCGCCGTCCGCGCAAGTTCGAGTTTTTTGAACCGACGGAAAATGACCTCCATATCCCACATGGCATTATCTTCAACTCGGGCCGCTCCTCGCTGTCGACGGATCGCAAGGCGATCCAGTTCGCAACCAGCACATTCAACTCGGGCAAAGCTACGCCGATCGTCAACATGCCCGATGAGAACCCATGCCATATCTCGCCAATGTTGGCCGAGCGCATGGGCTTCAAAACCGGCGATCGGGTGAAAGTCACCGGGCGGGTTACCGGCAAGTCGGTCGAACTACCGGTGATTGTCACCGACCGGGTCAAGGGTGAAACCATCTATACGAGCTTTCACAAATCGCGCGCCCAGATCGAAGGCCATCAATACATCAACGATGTGATGTCTGCCGAGGAGCGCTGCGCCTACTGCGCGCAGACCAGCGTGAAATCCAATGTGGTTCAGCTCGAACGTGTCGAGGCGCGCGAACAACCGGCTGCAAAAAGCGGCCGCCACGGCCCCGGGTTTCGTCTCGACACCACGCTTATCGATCCCAAGCTCGACCTGCCGATCTGGCAGGGCCAGGACACTGCGCTCTACGTCACCGAGATCATCGAGGAAACGCACGACGTCTATACCTTCCGCTTGCAGGGCGACCCGTTGTGCCGATTCGTCTATTGGCCCGGCCAATTCTGCAGTCTGGTTCTCAATATTGACGGTAAAAAGGTCGTCCGCTCCTACACAATCTCGTCGACTCCGACGCGCCCGTTCGTGCTTGAGGTCACCATCAAACGCGTGCCGGGCGGGCTCGTTTCAAACTGGATGCTCGACAACGTCAAGGTCGGCGATCGACTCGAAGTCGCAGGACCGAAAGGCAAGTTCAGCCTGATACCGGGCAAGGTGCCGCCTAAGATCCTGTTCCTCGGCGCGGGCAGCGGGGTCACACCGGTGATGTCGATGGGGCGGTGGTTATGCGACGTCTCGGCCGATATCGACATTCAATTTTTTAATTCGGTACGCAGCCCCGACGACATCGTCTTCCAAAAAGAGATCGAATACATGGCCGAGCGCTACTCGATGTTCTCGTCGGTTGCGCTCTCGGAAACCCGCGGCGCTAAGGGTGAATGGCAGGGTATGTCGGGTCGCATCAGCGAGCCCCTTCTCAACCTGGTTTCGCCGGATCTACACGAGCGCGAGATTTACATGTGCGGTCCGGAAGGCTTCATGAACGCTGCAAAGGATCTGCTGACGCAGATGAACTTCGACTTGTCGCGACTTCACTCGGAAAGTTTCGGCGGTGTAAGAACCTCGATTGCGGAAAAATCCGCGCCGATTGGAGGTGCCGGCGAAGGCGCGGCGCAAGAGCATTTGGGCGACGTGTCGGTCGAATTCTGCAAGGCTGGCATCACCGCCAGTACGGATGGCACGGTGTCCCTGCTCGAAATCGCCGAGGACAACGACGTTGATCTCGATTATGGCTGCCGAACCGGTCACTGCGGCGACTGCAAGATCAAGCTACTCAGCGGCGACGTCGAAATGCTTTCCGAAGAGGGCCTCGAAGACGGCGAAAAGGAAGCCGGCTACGTGCTGAGCTGCGTCGCGCATCCGCGCGGTGCGATCTCCCTGGACGTGTAAGGCGCGCTTATTGGTTACTTAGCCAGCGGCGCCAGGCCGCGGCGTCATATCCGAAGCGTTAACGGGTCAGCGCCGTCAGGGCACCGACCGCGTCGCCTTTAAGCCAAAGGGGCGCCTGATCCCGTTCGAGGACGCGGACCAAGGCGGCGAGCGCGCCGGGATCTTTCTGGCTCGAGGCCGCCGCCGCCCACATCGCGCCCGGTGCTACGTCAAAGTACTTTCGCTACGGTTGGTCGGCGCTGACCAAGGAGAGTCGATCCATTCAGGCGCGACTGGGCCTGTACGCGCCAAAGACATACTCCACAGGATGAGCCAGCGGCCGAGCGTGGCGGCAAGGACTTTAACGTTGCCACCGATCAGCGAAATCTCCTGCACCGGCATCTTTAGCGCGAGAAGATCACGATAGGTTTCAGCGGACGGGCGAGCGCGCGCAAGCTCATAAGCCAGGCCGCTTAGAACGCCACGGTTTTCGCGCTCTCGATCCGCAGCAAAGCCTCGGCAAATCGTTTGGCGCGTTTGGGGATGTCAGACGTTGGCGTCAGGAGCACGGGCAGAGACGCGATCGCCGGTAACGGACTGGACTCACTCGCTGCCGCCGGCCCTCAAATGAGTGCCTGCGTGCCATCGGTCCCGCCGACAAAGGGTACGCCATCCACGATTTCGAGGTCGTAGGGGCTACCACCGCGCAGCCAGACCACTTGTTGCCAGCCACCACCATCGTCGCTCGTCCATACTGCGCCGCCTTGGGCGCTCTCAGTTAACAACCATAGCCTGCCGTTGCTGGCGACAAGATCCTGCGCATCCCAGTTTGCGCGCGGCGCTGCGATCGCGTGACTGACCACACCATCGGTGCGCCAAATAGCAATCCCAGCACTCTCACGAACCAGCGCGTAAAGCCACTCTCCCAGACCCGCCATACCAAGGATGGGGCGATCCTGTGGCCAACCCGGCACCTCCGCGACAACATCCCCGCTGATGGAAATATGGCGCCGGGTGTCACGATGAAGAAGGTAGCCGTACGACCGCTCGGTCGTACTAGCTAGCGTTACGATGCGGCTGACCTGACGGGTTGGTGTCGGATGGTCGTAGATTTCGCGCCAGGTCGCCCCCCGGTCATCGGAGACCTGTATGCCCCCGCGCCAGGCTGACGTCGCTGCAATGAGCCGGGCGCCGAGTGAGGTCATGGCATGGATATGAAAGATCTGCGCCGTGGGAACCGTGCCCATCGCCCAATGTTCGCCGTTGGTGACCAGGGAATCGCCCCGACCGACGCTCCAGCGTGAGTCTTCCGAAGGCCAATAGAGCAACCCAAATTTTATGATCGGGTCGCCGCTATCCTGGCTGAACAGGTGACGCTCGTAGCGGGTGCTACGACTGACCGGGTCGTAACTGTAAACATCGGCCGAGTTGTGGTTGCGGCCGAGCACGCTATTTACGCACCATAACCGGCCGCGATAACCGATCAGCTTCGACGCGATCGGCCACGGCCCGACCCGCGCGACGACGGCAAGCTCTTGGCCAGACTCTTGGACAGGTTCTTGGGCCGCATCAACCTGGCTGGTTGCGGCAACAACAGCAACCAGGCCGCAAGCGGCAACCGCGGCGAAGAGGTTTGGAAATTTCACTCGATAAGCGCCATGGCATCGACCTCGATCAGCATATCGTCGCGCAGCAATTCGCATTGGAAACCCGTACTGATGAGCGAGCGTTCGGGAAAGTAGGCCGCACGGATATCGTTGACCACGGCGTAGTCAGCGCGGTGCTTGATCATAAGCGTAATTTTGAAGATATCAGCCATCGTACCCGCGGCGGCTTCGACCACCTTTTGAACATTGTCGAATGTCAGCTTGGCCTGTTCTTCGATCGACGGTGGCAGGTAGCGATAGTCAAACGGTCCGGCCAGGTGAGAGAACGCCGAAGTACCGGCGATGTAGAGCACATTATCGAGCTGGACCGCCCGCGAGAACGGACCGACCGCAGGGCCCAGGGTCTCAGGATTGATGATGGTCTTCTCCATAATAGATTACCTCCTTTAGGTGGCACGCCTTGCGCCATTGAGAAAACAAACTACGGTGAAACGGCGCTGGAATCGAAGCGAGGTGTGCGTAATGCCCGATGCCCTGGGGTGGCGTCACAAGTTTGGGGTGGTGGCCCCGTCGACCAATACGATCGTGCAACCCGACTATGACGACATGCGCATAGACGGCGTCACCAACCATTATTCTCGCGCGCTGATCCCAAATATGGCGGTGACCGATAACCAGAGCTTCTTGGATATGATCGGGCTTATACGCGAGGCGCTGTTGCCGGCGATCGATAGCGTTCTGACCTGCGAGCCCGACTCGATTATCCTTGGAGTCTCGGGCGAGACGTTCTGGGACGGCAAAGCCGGCGCTACCGCCATGCACGACCGCTTCGAAGAACGCGCTGGCGGGCTCAAGGTTGCGATGGGCTCGGAGGCTTGTATCGCCGCGCTCCGGTGCTATCCGGACGTCAAGCGCATCGCCGTGATTACCCCTTACATGCCACCCGGCGACGACCAGGTGCGCGGCTTCTTCGACGACTATGGGTATGAGGTTGTGCGGCTAAAGGGATTGAAGTGTGGCGGGCCCGTGGTCATCGCCCACGTCACCGCCGATGAACTGCGCGGCACAATTGATGAACTCAATGGCGATGACGTCGATGCCATCGTGCAATGCGGAACTAACCTGTCGATGACGCAGGTCGCGGCAGAGAAGGAGCAAGAGCTCGGCAAGCTGGTGCTGGCAATCAACACCGCAACTTTCTGGTACGCGCTGCGCCAAAACGGCATGAACGACCGGATCGATGGCTTCGGGTCGCTGCCCCGCAATCACTAATCCAACAACTCCAAAACGTTACAGCTTTCGATGGCGTCCCGAGGATCGCGTCTTGCCCAGACCCAATATGTTTATGCGC
This sequence comes from Alphaproteobacteria bacterium, assembly GCA_963583675.1. Classification (GTDB taxonomy): domain Bacteria; phylum Pseudomonadota; class Alphaproteobacteria; order SHVV01; family SHVV01; genus CAUZWH01. The sequence continues at coordinate 2,374 of CAUZWH010000016.1, read as the reverse complement.
CGCTGCGGGGCATAACGTTCCTGATACTGGGCGGGTTATTTCTTACATTGGCCGATACGGTCGCCAAGTGGTTGACCGTCGACACGCCGACCGGCGAGATAATTTTCGGCCGCGGGGTGTCTACGCTGCCGTGCATCCTCTTTTTGGTCATTCGCGCGGGGCCTCGATCGCTCCAGCTCAATAACCCCCGGGGAACACTCGAACGCGCCGCGGTGGCCGTGGTATTCACGTTTTTCCTGATGGCTTCGCTGCGCGAGCTACCGATCGCCGAAGTCATTGCAATTCTCTACGCCTCGCCGCTTATCCTAGCTGCGATCGCGCCGACGATGCTGCGCGAAACCGTCGGGATGCACCGCTGGATCGCGATCCTCATCGCCTTCGCCGGCGTTCTCGTGATGATGCGGCCCGGCGCCGAGGGTCTCTATTGGGTGGCACTTCTGCCACTCGCTGCGGCTGGCACCAGCGCGTTCCGCGATGTCCTCACCCGGCGCGTCGCCGGCACGGAGACGTCGCTCGCGATCCAGTTCTACACGACACTCGCCATGATCATCTTTGGCGGCGTTACGGTAGTATTTGGTTGGCGCGTCCTGCCATGGAGCGATGTGGGATTACTGGCGCTCTGCGGCGTGTTGCAGTTCGTCGGGCAATACTTCTTCATCGACGCCTTCCGCTATGCGAGCGCCACCACGCTGGCCCCGTTTCGGTACGCCATGCTGGTGTGGGCATTGATTGTCGGCTTCATCGTGTGGGGCGACGTGCCCGACGCCTGGGCGATTGTCGGCACCCTCCTGATCGCCGGCGGCGGGCTTTACGCGATCTATCGCGTACCGGCGAGCGGCGACGGAGGTGCTACTTGATCGGCGAAAAGGATGTCGGCTTGAGGATCTTGTTCTCCTGGGCCAGGAGCGCACCAACTTCGGCAGATTTGGCGAGGTAGATATGCCAAGCAGGATCGGCATCCATGGCTACACGGCGGCGCTCGCGATCGGCGAGGTCCTCGTAGCCCCACATGAAAACGATCTGATTGAGCGGCCCGATATCACTCACAAAAAACCCGAGTAGATTGCCGAGGTGCCTGACCTGAACGGGCAGGACAAATTTCTCGTAGTTCTCCAGCCAAGCCTTCACTTTTCCGGGACGGATGCTGTAGGTACGGTGGTCGACGACCATGCTACGGTGCCTCCTCAAGTGACCGAGTAATACTCCCCTCGATATAGCATCCTGACCAGCGAGAAACTAAATGAACCCGTTTCTCTGGGGCCTCGGCAGCGCCGTGGGTTGGGGCACAGCCGATTTTGTTGCACGAATTTCAGGACGCGCGTTAGGGCCTGCCAATTCATTGCTCGCGACGGCCACTGTCGGCACCGTGGGGATGGGCCTGTGGCTGGTGTTTCGCGAAACACCCATGGTGTGGGATCCGTCCGGCCTGCACTGGCTGATCCTCATTGGATTTTGTCTATCGACCGGCATGCTGCTGCTCTATGCGAGTTTGGCCCGCGGACCCGTATCGATCGCGGCGCCGTTGATTTCGAGCACACCGGCCTTCGTCGTGCCAGGTGCGTTGTTGCTGGGCGTGGTCCCGAGCGTGACGCAATTGATGGCGATGGCCGGCGTGATGCTCGGGACATTGATCGTTGCCCGCACGGCGCACCCGAGTAGCGGCATGAGAGAGGGTGAGAGCGGCGTCAGAATGACCGTCGTCACCGGCCTTGGCGCGGCATTTTTCTTCGCCGCCGCATTACTGATCGCCCGCGAGGCGGTGCCGACCTATGGCGTGCTGCAGGTTGCCTGGAGCGGCCGTGGCATCAGTCTCGTCTTCGTTATCGCCTTCATGATGGTGACGCAAACCCGGGTCAATGTACCGATGCGCTGGTGGCCGGCGCTGTTCGCGCAGGGCGTTCTCGACGCTGGCGGGCTGATGTTCCTCTACGTCGGATCGGTCGGCGATGGCGCGCCATTGGCATCGATCGGCAGTGCGCCGCTGGCAATTGTCGCCGTGCTCCTAGCACGGATCTTCCTGCATGAACGGATTCCCCCGATCCAATGGGGCGGCATCACCGTTGTCGCCGCATCTGGCGCATTTCTGGCTGCGAGCAGTTAGATGAACCCTTTTGTCTGGGGACTCGGCAGCGCCCTAACGTGGGGGTCAGCCGATTTTATCGCGCGCCTGTCGGGACGCGCGATCGGACCGGTGAGCTCGGTCTTTGGCATGCTCTTCGCCGGCACCGTCCTGCTAACTCTGTGGATCGTACTAAGCGACGCCCCGCTAGTGTGGGAGTCCGGCGGTTATGTGTGGGTCGGTCTAAGCGGCCTTGCGACCGCCGGCGGGACGTGGCTGCTCTATGCCAGCCTGAGCCGGGGACCGGTTTCTGTG
>CAUZWH010000015.1:0-17418 GCA_963583675.1 Alphaproteobacteria bacterium | reverse complement strand
CGGGCTTTTCATAATGTGTGTGCGCACCGTGGGCACGAATTAGTGAGCGGCACCGGGCAAAGCACGATCGTGACGTGCCCCTATCATGCCTGGTCCTACGATACGCTCGGGAAACTCAAAGCTGCCGGCAACAGTGAGAATGTCAGAGGGTTTGAGCTTGGCGAATTCTCGCTCAAGGAAATCCGGCTCGAAGTCTTTGCAAATCTACTCTTCGTCAACTTCGATGATGACGCCGAACCGATGAGCACCGTGATGAAGGGTCTCGATGAGGAGTTCCGACGGATCATCCCCGGTTTCGATGACCTCATATTATTTCGGCGTGATCCCGTCGATATCCAGTCCAATTGGAAGATCATTATCGAGAACTTCGTAGAGTGCTACCACTGCCCCCATGTCCATCCCGGCATTATGGGCGCCGAAAACGCCAACATGGATTTGTCGTTCGAATCGACCGATGAACCCTACTGGTCGCGCCACATCATTCGCAGCCACAGTGATGAGAAGCAGGCCGCAAGCGACAAAGAACTCCCCTACGAATATCGCAAAAACCCACCGGTTAAGGATGCGTGGTTGTGGTCGAGTTGGCCCAACACCTGCTTCATCACACGCCCCGGCGCGGCTAACTTTCAGGTATTCCACGTCATGCCGGTCGCACCCGGCGTGTCACACGAAACGCTAGTCAATTTCAGCCTCACCGACCCACCCGAGGAACCGGAACTTCAGGTGTTCGACATCTTTCGCGACGAGTTGAACTTGCAGGACGTCCATGTTGTCGAAAGTGTGCAGCGCGGTATGCGCTCGCGCGGCTATCGGCCGGGCCGTCTTATGGTTGACGCAGAGAGATCGTGGCGCAGCGAAGCCTCGGTCCATCATTTCGACAAATTGGTCTGGCAAGCATTGAACGCGCCCAACGGCTAATCATGCGCTCCCCGACAGAAGCCGCGGGTGACGATCACGCCGGTCTATGCCGGGCTGCTGGGGCTTTTGTTTCTGTGTCTGTCCGGCAGCGTCGTTGTCGGCCGTGGCAGCAAAAACGTCAGTCTCGGTGACGGCGGCGACGGAGGGCTAAACCGTCGGATCCGCGCCCACGCCAATTTCGCTGAGTATGTCCCACTCACGCTCATCCTCTTCGTGTTCATCGAGCAAGCCGGTGCGGACGCCTATTTCGTGCACGGAATAAACATCGTCTTTTTAATAGGCCGCGTGATGCACGCGATTGCGCTGTCATCGCCAACCCCGCAGGCATTCTTGCGCACGGGCGGCGCTGGATTGACGCTAGTCGTGCTAGGGGTCGCATCGATCCGATTGCTTCTTTTCTATATCTAACCCGGGCACCACCGGTGCGCTATTTTTCGCAAATGAGAGCACCACGCACTGGTGGTAATCCGGCAATATCCAACCGTTGAGCGGCACTGTTTCGATTTTTCGCGTGGCGTTACTTGATTTGTGAGAAAACGCCACATAAACGACTTACTTCTGCTACGTATTTGTGCTCACGTTGAGCGGACTTAGGTGCAAGATGTCTATGCGGCTTCGCGAAAGCAGACGAAACAACCGGCGCCAGCGCCGTGGACGTTTCTTTCGTGGTCTTTTGGTTGTGGCATCGCTTTGCGGTCTCGGCGTTATTGCCTACCTCGTCGGCAATAACCTAGCCCAGCGCGAAGTTTCCCGCCTGCGCGCGGCCAACGTACAATTGAACGAGCGCCTAGCCGATCAGAGCCAGCACGGCAATCGCCTGCAAACCCTTGCCGACACTGCGCAAAGCCGGGAACGCAAATGGCGGTTGCGTTACGACCAAGAAGTACCCACCGGGGCGATCAAAGCCTTGGTCACCAAGATCCAAGGTCATCTCGTAAGTGGTGCCGATCCGCAGCGCCTCGAGCTATTTATTGATGCTGGCGCGCGCCCACCGGTTTGCGATAACGCGCCGACCACGAAACGATTTCTTGTACGCACGCCACAATATGCTGGCGCCAACGACTCTGTGAGCTTTGTCGACAACGCCCTCACGGTAACGGCGCAGGGAGAGCCGATGGCGAATGCCGATGGCAATCCCGAAGCTTGGTTTGATGCCGCAAAACCAGTCAGTCTTGAGGTTGCGGCGATCGGCGGCGGCCGCAGCGAAATAACAGGACTACTCCCACTGCATCACGCAGTCATCTGGGGCGGCGCAGAGTATCGTTTCAGCGTTGTCAACGGAAACGACCGCGGTTTCGTTTTGGTAACGGCTGACCGTTGCACGATCAGACCAGCCAACTGATTCAGCCGGTGCGCCTACTCCGCAGCCGTGGCCTCTTTGTGGGCTCCCTCGCGCAGCTCGACCCGACGTATCTTGCCCGAAATCGTCTTCGGCAGGGCCTCTAGATAGGCGATCTCGCGCGGGTATTTGTACGGTGCAGTTAGTTTCTTAACAAACTCCTGGATATCGGTGGTGAGTTCGTTGGAAGGTTCGTGTCCCGCGGCGAGGACCACATAGGCTTTAACGATCTGGCCGCGCACGGCGTCGTCCTTACCGATCACGGCGGATTCTACAATCGCCGCGTGCTCGGCCAAGGCGCTCTCAACTTCGAACGGACTAATCCGATAGCTCGCCGATAGGATCAGATCGTCGGAGCGGCCAACGAACCAGATGTAATCATCCTCGTCGCGCATCCCGGTATCGCCGGTGTAATAAAAGCCGTTGCGAAAGCTTTCGGCGTTGGCGGCTTCGTCGTCGTAATAGCCCTTGAACAGCCCCGGTGGCCATTGCTCGCCCATACGCACCGCGATGTGGCCGACCTCATGTTCGGGTTGCACGTTGCCATCGTCGTCGACGATTTGGATATCGAAACCCGGCACCGCTTTGCCCATCGAGCCCGGCCGGACCGGTATGGCCGGATAATTGGCGACCAGATTTACGGTCTCGGTTTGCCCGTAGCCGTCATGGGGGTTGTGGCCAGTCGCCGCACGCCACGCACGCATCGCTTCGGGATTGAGCGGTTCACCCGCGCTGAGCGTGTGACGAATCGAGCTCAAATCGTATTTCGATAGTTCGATTTGCGCGAACAGGCGAAATACAGTCGGTGGCGCACAAAATGTGGTGACTCGGAGTTGCTCGATGAGATGCAGGTGGGCATCGGTATCGAACCCCGCCCCGGCATCGTAAAGCACGACGGCCGCGCCCAACTGCCATTGCGGAAATATTCCCCAGGCCGCTTTGGCCCAACCGGTATCCGACAACGTCCAATGGATGTCGCTTTCGCCCAAATCCATCCAGTAACGCCCGGTAATAGTATGCGCCAACGGATAAGCGTGATCGCGCGGCACCATTTTGGGGTAGGCGGTCGTGCCGGATGTGAAGTAGATCAACATGTCCTCGTCGGCGCGGGTGGGCTCAACATCGTCGCGACTGAGTTGATCGGACGCACTCGCGCAGGCCGTGCCGTAATCGACCCAACCATCACGTGATCCGCCCACCAGAATGAGTTGCACGAGGCTCGGACACTCCGCTTTGATCTCATCGATGCGATCGGCATGTTCTTCGGTAACGATAACCAGCTTCGCCTCGGCTCGATTGATGCGGTAGGCTAAGTCCTTAGCGGTCAGCAACATTGTGCCCGGCATTGCGATCACCCCGGTTTTGATGGTACCGACTATCACTTCATAGAAGGCGGGAATCCGCGGCAATACGACGATCGCGCGATCGTCCTTGGCGACGCCGAGCCCGCGCAGCATGTTGGCAGCGCGATTTGCCGCCAGATTCAGATCAGAGAATTTGTGGGTTTCAATGCTCTCGCCGTCGCGCGCGACATAGTAGAATGCCACTTTGTCGTTCTCGAGCGCTCGCTTCTCGATGACATCGAAGCCGAAATTGTAGAACTCTGGAACTTCATACTTGAAGCTCCGCCGCGTTTCCTCGTAGTCGGTCATCTCAATCAAATCGAGCATCAACCCCTCCCCTTGCCAGCACGCGTGGTATTCATAGCTTAATTCGTCGATGGTTACCGGAGTCGACCGTCAACCTAAATGCCGTTCGGTAGCGACCCCACGGACATCCATTTCAAACTCGAGCCCTTCGATGGGCGGACGAACGTAGTGCCAATGCACGCCGTGCACGCTGCTCTGTTTCATCGGCGCTAAAACAACCTCGCGAATGTAAGTGTCTAGGGTTTGCGCCGTGTAGATATCGACCGCCGTGACACCGGCCCAGTCGACGCCTAGCCCCGCCAAACGCGCGCTCATCACGCTCATCACATGGATAGCTTTTTCGCGCATTGCATCTGCAGACGTCTTTCCTTCGCGCACGATCGCATGGGTCGATAGGTTCTGCTCGACGATATCGCCGGCACCCGCGACCACAAAAGTCGGCCGGCCGATGTCAGCCGGCCGGGTATACGAGAACGCGTATAGCGAAGGCGCCGGCAAGCGCACAACCTCGGGCGCGACATTGGTTCGTGCCACCGGATTGATCCCGCCGATGAGCAGGTCCCAATCGTCGAGTAGCGCCTGATACTCTGCGTTGAATTCGGCGAAGCCGGCGAACGACACTGGCGCCGGCAGACGCAATTCGATGGCGCAGAGCGCAGTGCGCGGTTGGCCTTCGCTTTTGAGGTGATCGGCTACGAGGTCGAACCCAGCGCGATAGGCCAGTGGTTCGTGCAGCACAACGTGCACGATCTCGTGCCCAGCGTTTGCGATCACACCGGAGGAATACGGCGCGATCCCGGTAAGAAAACGATAGTTGCCGCGCGGATTATCAATGAGGGTCATGAGAAGGATTTTAAAGCAATTTTACGTACTCGCGAGAAGGGTTGTTTACATCGCATGTCGACCTAATTCGCAAGGCGCTAAGATGCCTGAATGAACAAAATTCAAAAGGACCCCAGCGCGGCGCGGCGGCTGTTGCTCAGCCAACCGTCGCCAGTGTTGTCGCCGAGTTCTTGCTCGCCAGAAGTGTTAGCCGGGTGTTTGGATTACTCGGCGGGCATATCATTCCGATATGGGACGCCGCGGTGCAACTCGAGATTCCATTGATCGATGCGCCCGACGAACGGTCGGCGGCACAGGTCCGGCACCAACAGGTCACCCTCTTGTTCCAGGCCACGTTGATCGGACTGCCGACCGGAATCATGGCCGCGCTGGTTGTTTGCCTCGTGCTTTGGCAAGCAGTCCCGGCGGCAAATCTAATCGGATGGGCGCTGGCGGTTACGGTCATCTCCGTGCTTCGCATTTTTCAACTCAGAGCGTTCCGGTGCGACTCCCACGCCCTAAAGAACTCAAGGCGTTGGCTAAACACTTATCCTTACGACTGCGAACTATGTGATCTTCCCCCAGGATCTCACACACCAATTAATTCTTATCATCGTAATTATTGGGATCGCGTCAGGCGGCGCGATCACACTCACCGCGCACCTGCCTTCTTCTTTGATGTACACGACAATAATATTGGGTCCCTTGGCGATCCGTTTTTTCGTCGACGAAAACCTGCCGTTCCTGTTTGGCCCGTTGACGATCGCTTACATCGGCCTTCTGGTCAGCGACTCAAGAGATTTCACTAATGTCCTCGGCCGATTACTAAGCCTTCAAACCGAACTCCGCGATGTCATCGTGTCAAAAAAGCACGCCGAGAACGCACTCAAAAAACAGTTCAGCGACTTGGACAAACTCAATATCGCACTTTCCGGTAGTGAAGCGCGGCAACGGGCAATCATCGAGAACGCGCCATTCGGGATCGCGCTGAGGGATCTCGACGGCCGCCATATCGTCGCCAATTCCAAATATTTTTATGCTTTTGGTCCGCCGCAGGGCGGAATCGTCGGCCGAAGGCTCGAGGACGTGTTTCCGCCGCAGCTTGCCGAAGGGCAGAGCGAGATCGACCACATCGTCCGCGACAAACATGAAACCGAAGTGCGGGAGACCCACTACGAGACAACAACCGGAACCAACCACTTCCTTGAGGTAAGTTTTCCGATATTCGATGCCGAGGATTCGCTGACCAGCGTCGGCAGTCTCGCGATCGACATTACGGACCTATCCAGCTCGAGGAACGACTCCGGCAAAGCCAAAAAATGGAAGCAATCGGCAGCCTGACCGGCGGGGTCGCGCATGAGTTCAACAACCTGCTGATGGTGATCCGCGGCAATCTCGACCTCATCGCAACAGACATCGAACCGGACGGACGGCTCGCTGGTTTCGTCGCAAGAGCATTACGCGGGCTCGATCGGGGTGCGGATTTGACCCAACGCTTGCTGTCGTTTGCTCGTCGGCACCCGGTTCAACCCCAAATCTGCGACATCAACGAGTTGGTGGCCGGTGAAATCCCGATACTTGAGCGGGCACTCGGTGAAAATGGCCCATCGAGGTCCGATACGCTGAGACCACGGCCCTCACCGAAATCGATCCGCGTCAGGTCGAGCAGGGGATCCTCAATCTGGTGTTAAATGCGCGCGATGCCATGCCCGACGGTGGTGCGATATCGATTCACGTCGCGCTCCGGTTGATCGAACCCGTAGCAGCACATGATCTTGGTGACGATGTTGCGCCAGGTCGTTATGTCATCTTATCGATATCCAACACCGGTACCGGGATCGAGGAATCCAAATTGCCCCGTGTTTCGAACCGTTTTTTACGACCAAGGAAGTGGGCCAAGGCACGGGGCTCGGGCTCAGCATGGTCTACGGATTCGCCAAGCAATCCGGCGGCCACGCAGAGATCGAAAGCACGCCTGATATAGGAACGACGGTTCGGCTCTATCTGCCTGAATCTGAAGTCAGCGATGGCAAGCAGGACAAGCATTCAGCTACTGACGTGCTTGAGCCAAACGGGTCAGAAAGGCTAGTCTCGGCCTCGATCGGCACGTCCGCCTAATCCAATCAATTCATCAGGCGTTTGCGCACGCTGTGCTTTGCCCATGTCAACAGGGCGGCTGAAATCACCAGGATGTAGCCGACATCCCAAAACGCGATCCAAGCCCACTCACCGCTGAATGCCATATGCGACAAACGGACGGGATGCAGCAGTGGCAATATTTCAGCGAGCGGGAGTAGCCAATCGGGAAATCGTTCCTCGATCGGGAAAAATACGCCCGCGAATAGAAACATCGGCGTGAGAAACAGCGTGAAGTAGAAGCTGAAAAGATCGATGGTCGGCATCTTGAGAGTGAAGGCGATGCCGATCGAAGCAAACAACAGCCCCGCCAGCGGGACAATAAAAATCGCCAGCAGGCCAACCGGAAGTGTCACCAAGCCAAACAGGATGGCCACGACGTAAAACCCACCGCCATAAAGACACGATCGAGTCAATCCCCACAGCACCTCGCCTACCAAGATATCGTCCGTGTTGACCGGTGTCGTCAGCACCCCGTCATAGGTTTTCTCGTAAACCATCCGGATAAACACGTTGAAAGTAACTTCGAAGCTCGCGCCGTTCATTGCCGAGACGCACATCAGGCCAGGCGCTAGGTATTCGATATAGGGAACACCGGCCATTTCGGTGATGTAGGCACCGACACCTATCCCGATCGCGGTCAGGAAAAATACCGGTTCGAAAAAATTCGGCAGCAGCGTGGTTTTCCAGGTGCGCTGGTAGAGCGAGGCGTTGCGGCGCCAAACCGTCAGGGCATGCGGAAGCGACAGGCTCATATCAGGCGCCCTCTCGCAAGCCGGTGCCAGTGATCGAGAGAAATACATCCTCGAGGTTGGCTGGACGAACCACAAAAGGGCGTCTCGCACCACCATCCGCCTGGTGAATGCGTTCTACGAGCGTGGTCGAATCGTCGGTAAACAGCATTACTCGATTGCCCGCCCGCAAGCGTTTCAGCCCATTGCCGCCGTCGTCGACCAGTTTACCAAACAACGTGAGTTCCTCTTGCTCGGTGCAATCGACCTCGACAGCTTCACGCGCAAGTTGCTGTTCGATGAGATCGCGCGGAGCGCCTTCGATCATTGCCTTACCCTGGTCGATAATGACAACACGATCGCACAGGCGCTCGGCTTCATCCATGTAGTGAGTCGTAAGCAAGACGGTCGTGCCGGTCGCTCTCAGATCGCGGATGCGCGACCACAGAGTGTGGCGAACAGCGGGATCGAGACCCGTTGTTGGTTCGTCGAGGATTAGCAGTTCCGGTTTATTGATGAGCGACATAGCGACTGAGAGGCGTCGCTTGTATCCACCGGAAAGTGTCCGCGCCGGTGCGTCGGCGTGCGAGCGCAGTTCGAGAAAGTCGAGCAGTTCTTCGATGCGTTGTGATAGCTCGGCTTCGCTAAGCCGGTAGTAGCGGCCAAAAATTCGCAGATTGTCGCGCGTCGAGATAGTGTCGATTAGTACATTTTCCTGCAGCGTAACACCTAGCCGGCTGCATACTGCGCGAGTGTTCTTGGCGACATCGATGCCAAAAACACGCACCGCGCCGCTCGTTGGCCGCGACACACCGTAGGTCATCTGCAGCGTCGTCGTCTTGCCCGCACCGTTAGGGCCCAACAGTCCTAAACAGCCACCCCGCGGTACGGCGAGATCAAGCCCATCGACGGCAATGCGATCGCCGAATTTCTTCGACACCTTGTCAGCCTCGACGACGATCGAGGCTGACTCGTCGGCATGTGATTCAGGATTGCTCATGGGGGACTCAAAGGACGGAGAACATTCCATAACGTAAGCGGGGAAATCGCGACGTCAATGCTGATCGATGTTGCGCCGCTTCACCTCGAAGGTGAGCGCGATAACCGTTGGGTTGCTGCGCCACGCGCTCACACCGTGAATACTAGACCAGACCTCGGCAAATCCTTGAACCCCGGCTGCACCAGACCCCTCGCGAACCGCATCGCCGTCACCAATGTTTTGAAGCCGTTCGCGGGCGATATCGGTCACAACTAGCGTCAGCCTAGATGCGGCACGCGGCAAATGAATCGAGGGGCGCCAAAAACTAGCCGATCCAGCACCAATTTCGCGGCCCCTGGTGTCATTGGATGAAGGGTTCGCTCGAAAAACGATCTCCCCATCGTTGGACTTTCGGAAGCCTTCGCGTACCCACAACTCGTGATCACGTTCCCCCGCGTCCCAGGCATCGGCAAGGCACAGCCACACGCTTGGGTTACCGCGTTTATTGTGGGTGAGTCGCCGCGTCTGGGATTTTCGGCCTTCAAGCAGCTCAATTACCATCGACGTTGAGAACAGTATCGGTCGTTTGATCATTCGGTTCGATACTCTCTTGCCACAACGCCGCTGTTTACAGTGTTCGTAGCGCACGTCGGGACAGACGACGAGCGCTTAACATGGCCGCGCGTGATCGGCGTGATCGCCGGTCTCATTGGTGTCGCAATCATGGTCGGTTCCGACGCGCTCGCCGGCATCGGTGGCGAACTCCTGGCGCAATTGGCCATCCTGGGCGCCGCGGTTTCTTATGCCGTTGCCGGTGTGTACGGCCGACGTTTCAGACGCTTCGGCACAACGCCGACGCAAACCGCGGCCGGACAATTAGCCGGGTCAACCTTGCTGCTATTGCCCGTTGCGCTGGCATGGGATCAACCTTGGGAGTTGCCACTCCCGTCGATGACGATTTGGCTGGCCGTTGTGAGTTTAGCTCTTTTCTCGACCGCGCTTGCCTACATCATCTACTTCCGTGTGCTGGCAAATGCCGGCGCAACCAATCTAATGCTAGTGACATTCCTGGTACCGATCAGCGCTGGTCTCCTCGGCGTTCTGATCCTCGGCGAGCACCTGACAGGCGGCCAGCTCATCGGTATGTTGCTGATCGGCATTGGTTTGGCCGCAATAGACGGTCGGCCTCTGACGGCGCTCATCAAGTCATGGGGCCATCGCCGTTAAGGAATCCATGTAAAACCTGCACCCGCTACCGTAGCTCGACTGCCTTGTCGCCACGCCGGCGGCCGCGCCGGCGGGCTGGGTCAACGGAAATCTTGGTCCAATCGACGCCCTGTTCGAAAGCGTGGGCCGCGCGATAGAGTGTGGGTTCGTCGTAGTGACGGCCCACCAGCATCATCCCGATCGGGCAGCCATCGACGATGCCGCCGGGGATGGTAATCGCCGGGTGGTGGGTGAGATTGAAGGGGCACGTGTTCTCGATGTTCTCCAGCGCCATTGCGATAGTGTCTTCGACCGAGAACGGTTGTTCCGGATAGGGCCGGGATTTCTTCGCCGCGGTCGGCATTATTAGCGCGTCATAATCCTCGAGCAACCGGTTGTAGGCCTCAGCTGCCTGGCGCGCGAGGTTATGAGCTTTGCAGTAATAGTGGCCCTGATGTTTGCGCTTCAGGTACTCGCCCGACAGCATCCCGAACCGTAGATTGAAAGGTATTTCGTTGGCCCGCTGGCGCCAGCCTGCGAGCTTATCGTTAAGGCTAGTGAGATAGAGCCCGCCATGATTGGTACCGAAGCCGTTACCGACCAGGAGGTTGGTGTAGTAGCCGTCGAGCGCGAATCCCATCCAGGCGATGAAAGCGTCGCGGTGCCAGGGAAACGAAACGGAATCGACGGTTGCGCCAAGCTTTGTGAAGCGCTTGGCGGCTTCGCGTACTGTGGCGTCAACCTCCGGCATCGACGCCGGCCAACCGAACCCCTCCTCGATGACCGCAAATTTCATGCCCTTGGCACTCTGGCCAAGCGCTTTTGTATAGGGATGCACCTTGGGCGTCGGCGTCGACATGCGGGTATCGATCCCGTCCGGACCGGCGAGCACCTCCAGCAAAAGCGCATTGTCCTCGACAGTGCGGGTCATAGGGCCCGTGTGATCGATGTTGAATTCCGAAGAGATGATGCCAGTGTATGGGATCAATCCCCACGTCGGTTTCATGCCAACGAGTCCGCACAGGGCCGAGGGAATCCGGATCGATCCGGCTTGATCACCGCCCAGCGCCATGTCCACCTCGCCGGCCGCCACCAATACCGCGCTGCCGCTCGACGATCCGCCCGGTGTGTAGCCCTTCTTAAGCGGGCTTTCGACAATACCGGTCACCGCTGTATGGCCGCTCGATGAAAACGAGAAATACTCGCACACCGATTTGCCGGCGATGGTGCCGGCCGCATCGAGGATGCGCGTCGTCACTGTTGCATCGGTTTCGGGGACGTAGCCTTCGAGCACTGAGGCGCCATCCATCATCGGCACACCCGCTAGACAGATCGTATCCTTAAGGACAACACGCTTGGCTTTGAGCTTACCGCGCGACGCGCCCTTGATTTCAGTCTTGACGTACCAGGCGCCGTACGGGTTTTCGTCGCCGCTTGGCCGCCGGCCCGGCGTCCGCGGATATTTCACCGGCGGCACGTAGTCCGGCAATTCGTCCAACCGGTCGTAAACAAATTTCGTACCAGCGAATTCCTGCTGATAGACCTCGACCTCTTCCTCGGTCATGTCGAACCCGAGATCGTCGCCGATCTCCTTTAGCTGGCTTTTGGTCGGTGTTTGAACGGACATAGTCCCTCCCTGGCATACTGTTTTGCGCGTCATTACCCTCGGCGCGCGAGCCCCAATCTAACGCAAACGTATCCAGCAAATCACGGCTTCGCGCCCGCCTTTTCCAACAAATGTGATAATCGCCGCATAGCCGCGCTGTCGGGCCAGCGTCAGGGGGTTCGTGCTATTGCCATCGGCGAGGTTGACGTCGGCACCCGCCGCGATGAGATCGCCGACGATGGAGGTATGGTCATAACCACCATCGCCGAGAACGATGGCCTCGATCAGTGCCGTCCGACCCAAATTGTTGACGTGGTCGAGCGGCGCACCCGCGGCAATCAGCTCGCGAACGATCGCGACGTGGCCGAGATGGGCGGAGGCGATCAGCGCCGTTCCGTCATACGGACTGGTGACGAGACCGGCGTCGGCGCCGGCGCGAATTGCCAACTGCACCATTTGGTAATCATCTGCCACCGTAGCGATTGTCAACATGTCGTATCGGCTGTTCTCTAGCGCATTAATGTTGGCGCCGGCCGCGATCAGTGCACTCGCGGCCAGATGCTTGCGCTCAAACGTCGCTACGATTAACGGCGTGCGATTGTAGGCATCACGTCCATTGAGGACGGCGCCTTGTCTGACTAGGCGTTCGATCGTCGCGACGTCGCCGCGAGCAGCGGCGGCGTGTAGGCCTTCGTAGCCAGCGATTTCTGCCGCGCTTGGCCCGTTTTGAGCCATGGCCGCGTGGCCAAGGCTCAATCCCAACAGGATGATCCAAACAGGCCACTGCCTCGCCATTCTTGCCGTCATCATCATCCTGCCCCCCTGCCTGCATCGTCCCGGTTACGTCGGGGTCAACTTGGCGGTACAAATCCTACTGCCAGTAACACGTTACCCCGTTAGGAATGATTGATGGATGCAATTACCCACCCCGTTGGCCTTGCCGATATCGAAGAGGCGGCCGAGCGTATCAAAAACCGAGTGCGCCGCACGCCATGCTTACGGACCCGGTTTATCCGCGAGCCCCTGCGCAAGGGGCCGACGATGCTCAAGCTCGAGTGCCTTCAGGTAACCGGCGCATTCAAGGTGCGGGGCGCCAACAATGCCATTCTTCAACTCAGTGACGAGGCCCGCACCCGTGGGGTTGTCACCGCGTCGGGCGGCAATCACGGCATCGCCGTTGCCTATGCCGCCCACGCCTCAGGCTGTGCGGCGACCATCTATCTGCCAAAGAACTCACCGGCCGACAAAGCCGAACGCTACCGCGGCTGGGGCGCCGAGGTTGTCATCGAAGGCGTCGGTTGGGACGAAGCGCAGGACGCCGCGCTGGCACGGGCAGAGCGTGATGGTCTGAGCTATATTCATCCGTTCGCAGATCCCGCTGTGATCGCCGGCCAAGGTACCATCGGCCGCGAGATGCTAAAGCAGTCGCCCGAGATCGATGTCATCGTTGCCGGCATCGGTGGTGGTGGCTTGATCGCTGGAATCGCCCTTGCCGCCAAGGCGATGAAACCGGAGATACGAGTAATCGGTGTCGAGCCCGTGGGCGCACCTACTCTAAAAAATAGCATCGTAACCGGTGCGGTGGTCGCGCTCGACACGGTCGAATCCGCGGCCAACACATTAGCACCGCGGCGCAGCGCCCAGATCAACCTCGACATCATCCGCGACCTCGTCGACGACATCGTCCTCGTCAGCGACGACGAGATGCGTCGGGCTTGCCAATGGCTGTGGTTCGAGATGGGCCAGGCTGTTGAACTCGCCGGTGGCGCCGCCGTCGCGGCAATTCAAACGGGCCGTATTTCGGCGAGCGACGATCAGACTGTCGCCGCCGTGGTGTGCGGCAATGGCACGGCTGGGGTGGTGTGATTCGCGCTAGAATGTACGCCGGCCTGTGTCGCAGTTATAGCGGCCGTGCGTACGAACAAATAAATCGTCGACCGGTATCGTTCGCTCGGTAATTCCCTGATCCGCGAGATAGGCGACAAACGCCTCCATTGTACGGCGATTGGGATCGATACCATAAGGCCACGCATCGCCGGTGAAGACTTCGTCGAGTTCGTCGATATCGGCGGTCATCCACGGCAGCATATATTGCAAGGTTCCGAGATCACGCATTCGCGCGTTGGCACGATCTTTCGAGTCGCAGAACGCGTCGAACAGGCTCGTCGCAATAAACGGATGTTGTTCGTACACATCGCGGCGTATGGCGATCAGGTGCATGATCGGAAAGATCTCGGTCTTGAGGAAATAGTCGCGCTCAACCTGCCGATAGTTGGGAAACAACCGCACGACATCGTCATTCGTAAAGTACGAATCGGGCAGCACCGTGCCAATAATAGCATCGAGTTCGCCCGCCTCCAGCAATGCGCTCAACGATCTGCCAGTTGTGTTTTTCTCGATGTTGATCGCGCGGTGCATCGGTAAGTGAGATGGATTGCCGTGCTGGCCCGGCTTGTTGATATCGCCTTCGACCCAGTTAATGGTCGAGAGATCGACGCCGTATTCACTGTTCAGAATGCCGCGCATCCAGGTCGCGGCACTCATGATGTATACGGGCACCCCGATGCGCCGACCTTCTAGATCTTTAGGTTCGCGGATTCCGCTGGTTCGATTGACCGTGACCATACCGTGCCGGAAGACCCGAGATGGAAACACCGGGAGTCCGACCATGGCATCATCGCCCGCCACGCGACGCTGGATGAACTCCGAGCCCGACATTTCCGCGAGATCGAATTCGAGATTCCCACCCATCCGATCGAAGATTTCGCGCGCGCCGTAGGAACCGTCGAGATCTATGAAGCGTAGGTCGATACCGTCGGGCACAACCGCGCCGCGATAGAGATCGAGCATACGGTCATAGAGGCCACAGGCCATGGTGAGCGATAAGGGTTTGGACATGGTTTCTCTCGGTTACACTTGTTTGTGCGAGCAGCGGATAGTCCCGGTTGGGATCTAAATCGCGGATTGGAGCGGACAACAGGTGGCAAACAACATTCACGGCCCACTCTACTACGAGCGGATGGGACGCACCGGCCCGTTGGTTGCGTTTATCCATCCCAACCCGATGGACCAATCCTGTTGGCTCTACCAGATGGCCCATTTATCGACGTGGTATCGCTGTCTCGCCATTGACCTTCCCGGCTATGGGCGCTCACCTAAAGCCGACGGCGGCCTCACCTTCGGCGACCTGGCCCAGGCTTGCTGGGAAGCGATCGACGAAACGGCAGCCGGAGAGACCGCGATTCTCGCTGGTTGTTCGATCGGCTCCTCAATCGTCCCCCATATGCATCACCAGCGCCCCGAGCAAACCGCGGCCTTGATCCTAACCGGCACCGGTTACGTCCCAAGACGCGAATTCGTCCAACCGCAGATCGATACCTACACAGCCAGAGGTATCGATTATCGTTGGGACTATACGTTTGAGGATTTCAGCCCCGCCTTTCGTAAGACCGACCTCGCGACATACTTTGCCAATCTCTTCACCGAGCGCAACGACTTGGCCGACGCACAAACAATCATCCGTCTGTTCGAAGCCTACCTAGCACCGGATCCGCTCGACCACTTTCAGCGTATCGCCTGTCCCACGGTGATCTTGAGCGGTAGTGAAGACGTGGCCCATCAGAGCGCGTTCGAACTCCAGGCGCAGATTCCCGATTGCGAGCTAAAGGTTCTGCCGGACGCTGGCCACGCTTGCCAGATGGAGCAGCCCTGGTTGTTCGATCGCCTGATGATCGAGTTTCTCGACCAACACGGCTTGCTTCCACCGACCCGATAGTCGTTCAAACGCCTCAGCGCAATCCGCCGAACCCAATCGGTACGCGCATATATTCGGAACCGAGGCCAGCCACATCGGGACAACCCAACAAAGCCAGGGTCCGGTCCATTTCCTGAAACAAAATCTCGAGCGCCCGGCATGCGCCGGGCTCACCGCCGGCACCGATCCCGTAGAGCGTCGCCCGTCCGATCATCACGGTCGCCGCGCCCAGAGCCACCGCCTTGATAATATCGCTGCCTCGACGCACACCCCCATCGATCAGAATGGGGATCCGGCCCCGCGCTGCCTCGACCGCGGCGGGTAGCATTTCCAACGCCGTAACCGTGCCATCGAGCTGGCGCCCGCCATGATTGCTTAAAATGACACCGTCAACACCGTGATCGATCAACGCGCCGACATCGTCTGGCGCCAGAACGCCTTTGACGAGCAGGGTCCGCGGCCACATATCGCGGAACCTTGCCAGGTCCGACATCTCAAGGCTTTGGTCTTTAGCGCCCATCAGAAACGCGCGCGCCGCATGGGCGGAGCGTTGATCGGGCGGCAGCGCTGCTTCAACATTAGGGAAACCGGGCAGCCCGCGTAGTAAAACGTTCGCCATCCAACGCGGGTGGAACAATGTGTTGATCCGGCTTTTCAGAGTCAGCGCCCCGGGCCGCGCGAAGTGTCGGCTATCAAGCTTGCGCATCCCGGCGACCGGCGTGTCCAGCGTGAGGACAAGAGCTTCATAACCCGCGGCATCGGCGCGTCGGACGATCGAATTAGTCATGTCGTGGTTCTTAAACATGTAGAGCTGCATCCATAGGCGTCCGTCGACCGCATCCCTCATCTTTTCAAGTCCGACATTCGACGCCGTACTTAACGTGAAAGGGATATTCCGCGCCACCGCCGCGCGCGCTAGCCCGATTTCTCCGTCACGATGGAGCATGCCAACGCCGCCGGTCGGTGCGATCGCCAATGGCGCCGCCTGTCGCGCACCAAACATCGTAGTCGCGAGGCTGCGATTGGCGACATCGACGAGAACGCGGGGTATGAGTGCGACGTCTTCAAACACCGCGACATTCTTGCGCACGCCAACCTGGCCATCAGCTCCGCCGTCAACGAAATCGAAGACGAAACCGGGAAGTCGCTTCTGTGCCGCAAGGCGTAGATCGTCGATATCGCCGCAACGGCTCAGTTGCATCGTTAGATCGCGCGCAGTCGGAGGGGCAATAGATCGATCATCGAGTGATTTACGCCTCGTCCCTCACCTCACTGTCAATACAGCTCGCCGCCGATGCTGAGTTGATAGACATCGGTGCGGCGGTCGGCGCGGGGTGAAATCAGCCCGCCCCGTTCCCGCGCCTTGGCCGCAGCATCAGTGTCAATTTCCGCACGGGCCAGGACCTCCTCGTCACCGCCCAGCGGACCCGCCACCGGCTTGCCGTAGGGATCGACGATCAGCGACGAGCCCAAGAACTCGATGTCGCCGTTACTACCGGCTTGCGAGGCACAGGCTATCGTGACCTGGTTGAGGTTGGCCTGCACCACGGCACCGCGCGCCTGCGGGCAATACCCATCGGTATCCCAGCTCCGCTTGTCGAAGCCGGTTACCCAGGCGGTCGGGACCGCAATGATCTCGGCGCCACGCAACGCAAGCGCACGCACGACCTCGACAAAGCGCAAGTCGTAGCAAACACAAATGCCGATCGTGCCGATCGTCGTTTCCACAATCGGCAGACCGCGATCACCCGGTTGAAAAATCTCTTTCTCACGGTCGAACAAATGCAGCTTCCGGTAGTGCAGCAACAGGCCGTTCGGTCCGACCAACACAGCCGTGTTGTAAAGCGCCTCGCGATTGCGCTCGCAGAATCCACCAGCCACATAGCCGTTGTGCTGCGCCGCTAGCTCGGTCCACGCGACAACGCTTGGTCCGTCGATCGGTTCCGCGATATCGGCGAGCCCAGCAGCGTCGAGGCAATAGCCGGGAACGATCATCTCCGGTAGCACGATGAGATTTGCACCATTGCCAAACGCCTGCGCGATAACCTCGAGCGTGCGCGCCCGGTTGGCCGTACTAGCGAGGGGTCGTCCGGTAATCTGTGCAATCGCGACGGTAGCGCTCGTGGCGCCCGTCATTCGTTGTCCTTGATCGCTCCCACCGCTTTCAAAAGTCCTTTGTCGGCCGGACTAGGGCCGCCGGCGCTGACCACGCGAACGCCACGATCAGCAGCGATCGCGTGCTTCATACCGGCGGGCACATGCACAGCCTGACCGACCT